>NZ_QRZD01000013.1:0-65090 GCF_003464565.1 Collinsella sp. AF14-35 | reverse complement strand
GCGACGGACCTCGGGACGCTCTTACACCACGTCTGCGCGCGCCACCCTTTTCGTAAAAAAAAATAGCGATGTGCTACATATTTTTCAATGTTTTATCGCTAAATGCTACTTATTTTGGCGTAAGTGGTCATTTATCCCCAAATTAGTCTGTTCTATCCAATATCTGTGACTAACCCCCTACGCAACTTCCCCATAGAGGGATCGATTTTTTGTGAAACTAAAATAATGGTACCCCCCCCCACATTAAAAGAAACTACTGGAAGTGCCATTTATTTCCGACCCCTCCTTTGCCGGAGTTTTATGACAGCCCCATGTAGTTCGCAGCCCATAATCCTCTGAGAACCGTGTCCCAGAATTCACGTCCGGAGTGGGATACGGCTTCCGCTTGTGGCCCCGTTGGGAAGCCGTATCCCGCTTCGATCACAAATTCCGGGTCGCACTTTCCGCCAAGACCCTCAACCGGAAACTACATCCCATTTCTCGGCCGAAAACTGGGATGCGGTTTCCACAGAGCCCAACGGGAAACCGCATCCCATTCCAAAGGCAAATTCCGGGACGCAGCTTCCGCAACCCCACCCATCCGGAAATCCCATCCCACTCCGCACACATCCGGGCATAGAACAATCAGCTTATTAGGCCTTCCATCAATAAAGGGGCGCCCTCGTGTCATGAAAAAAGCCCCGAGAATCTCGAGGCTTTCACGTTTGTACGATTGAACGCGCGGCACCGCAAGCGGCGAAGTTATTCGCCCAAAACGGCCTTTTTTGCGGCTGCAGCCACGTTATCCATATCTTCCTTGGTGGGATGGTCCTTCGCGGCAACCCAGTTGTCGAGCAGCATCTTAAATCGGGCGTTTTCGGGATCTTGCTCGAGCATGGCCTCGTAGCGCTGCTTGACCGCGGGGCCCATCTTGCCCTGGCACATCGCCCAGCCCGCAAGCTCGGCATCCTCGGCCAGATTGGAAGTTACGCGGTCAACAATCTGCTGGTAATAGCTCTGGTCGGCCCCAAAGCCGCAGGTGCCAAACAGGAACACGCGCTTGCCGTGCAAGGCGGAGAGCAACGCCGCGACCGAAGGCGTGCACGCGCCCTTGTCGCACCAAAAACCGACGAGCACCGTGTCGGCCGCGCAGGCGCCCTGCACCTCGAGCGCAACCTGATCTGCATCCGCATCGTCGCTCAACGCCGCGGCATGGACAAACTCAACGCCCGCAGCCTGCAGAGCGCGCTTGATCGCGCCCGAAACCATCCTGGTATTACCGCTCTTGCTGTTAACCACCAAAGCGCACGTCATAGTCACGTTGCCTCGTTTCCCCCAAAACTATAGCCACTAATGCAATTTATTAAAAGCATATCTTAGTACTATCGACGCAGATGTAAACCATCTGCCGCTAATCGGCAGCCCCTACTGGGCCCTACTGGGCAAACTGGCTACGATAAAGCTCGGCATAGAAGCCGTCAGCCGCCAGCAGCTCGTCGTGTGTGCCGCGCTCGATAATCTGGCCGTCGCGCATCACCAGAATGCAGTCGGCGTTGCGGATGGTGCTCAGGCGGTGCGCCACGACAAAGCTTGTGCGACCTGCCATGAGCTCGTCGAATGCCGCCTGCACCTGCAGCTCGGTACGCGTATCGATGCTCGACGTTGCCTCGTCCAGCAGCAAGATCGCCGGATCGGTGAGCATGACGCGCGCGATGCACAGCAGCTGTTTTTGACCTTGGCTAAACGTGCCGCCGTCCTCGCCGATCACCGTATCGTAGCCGCCTGGCAGCTGCACGATAAACTTGTGCGCATGCGCGCGCTTGGCCGCCTCGATAACCTGTTCGCGTGTGGCATCGGGACAACCGTAGGCGATGTTGTCCGCCACGGTGCCCTCGAACAGCCACGTATCCTGCAGCACCATGCCAAAGGCACGGCGCAGGCTTGCGCGCGTGTAGTCACGCGAGGAACGGCCATCGACCGCGATGCGACCGGTGTCGATATCGTAGAACCGCAGCAGCAAATTGATGAGCGTTGTCTTGCCACAGCCCGTGGGACCGACCAGGGCAAAGCGCATGCCGGGCTTGGCATCGATGCAGATATCCTGCAGCAGTTTGCGGTCGGGCACATAGCTAAAGTCCACATGCTCAAACGAAACCTCGCCCTGCGGGGCGGCAAGCTCTACGGCGTCCGACGCGTCGGGCTCCTGCTCGCGCGCATCGAGCAGCGCAAACATGCGGCGCGCCGAGGCGTACGCGGTCTGGATCTGCGTGATGACGTTGGTGACCTCGTTGAACGGCTTGGTGTACTGGTTGGCATAGGACAGGAAAATCTGCACGCCGCCCACCGTAAGCGCCGCTGGCACGCCCGTGATCACGCCCACGCAGCCGATCACAGCGACCACGGCATAGATGATGTTATTGATAAAGCGCGTGCCGGGGTTGGAGAGCGAACCCATAAACTGCGCGCGTTCACCTGCTGTATAGAGCTCGGCGTTAAGGGCATCGAAGCGCTGCTGAGCGTGCGGGCCGTAGGCGAAGGCGTCCACCAGCTTTTGCTCACCCACATACTCCTCGATATGACCGCCGAGCTGCCCTTGAATACGCTGCTGAGCCGTAAAGCTTTTGTTGGAGAGCTTGGCGATGGCGCCGGCTGCAAAAATGGAAAGCGGCGTGACGAGCACCACCACGAGCGTCATGGCCAGGTTAATGGAGAGCATAAACGCGAGCGTGCCCACGATGGTGATAACGCCGGTGAAAAGCTGCGTGAAGCCCTGCAGCAGACCGTCGCCCACCTGGTCGACGTCATTGACCACGCGGCTCATAAGGTCGCCGTGGGCATGGCTGTCGATAAAGCTGAGCGGCATACGGCTGAGCTTGTCGCTCGCCTCCACGCGCATGTCGCGCACCGTTTCGTAGGACAGGCGGTTGACGCAGTAGCCCTGCAGCCACTGGAAGGCCGCAGCACCCATCACGACAATCGCGAGTTTGGTAACGAGCGGCAGCAGCGCATCGAAGTCCACCTGCCCGGTGGCAACGATCAGGTCGATGCCCTCGCCAATGAGGATGGGCGTGTAGAGCTGCAAGATCACCGAGATGGCAGCGCTCACAAACGACGCCGCAAACGAAATGCGGTGCGGGCGAACATAGCCCAGCAGGCGGCGGGTCACCGCGCCCACGGGATAGCGCTCGGGGTCGCCGGGCTGGCGCGGGCCGTCCCCCAGGTCGTTGAGGTTATCGTTGCCAGACACGTTGGCGGTCATCGTGGCGACCGAGCCGGAAGAAGTGTACGGATTCATTTAGCAGCCCTCCTTTGCGCAAGTGGATGCCAGGGCGCACGCGGCGCCTGGGGTGGACGTGGACGTCGCGCTCCCCCGCTGACCCTCGAGCTCCTCACGACGAAGCTGCGACTGGCAAATCTCGCGATAGAGCCGGCAGGTCGCGTACAGCTCATCGTGCGCGCCCAGGCCCGCGACCGAACCGTGGTCGAGCACGCAGATCATGTCGGCATCGCGCACGGTCGAGACGCGCTGGCTCACGATCACCGTGGTCAGTGGGAGCCCGCCCGCGGCGGCACCGCGCACGCTGCGCTCGCGGATGGCATGGCGAAGCGCCGCGTCGGTCTTAAAGTCGAGCGCCGAGGCGGAGTCATCCATGATTAGGACCTGTGGAGAGCCCACCAGGGCACGTGCGATGGTCAGGCGCTGGCGCTGGCCACCGCTAAAGTTCTTGCCGCCCGCCTCGACCGGGGCATCGAGCCCCTGCGGCTTGTTGCGCACGAACTCGCTCGCCTGCGCCATGTCGAGCGCCGCCCAGAGCTCCTCGTCGGTTGCCGCCTCGTCGCGCCAGGTCAGGTTGCTGCGGATGGTGCCGCTCACCAGCGACGCTCGCTGCGGAACGGTCGCGACCACGTGGCGCAGCTGATCGAGCGGCCAGGTGCGCACGTCGGCGCCCATCACGCTCACGCTGCCGGTGCCCGCATCGTACAGGCGCGGGATGAGCGAGACGAGCGTGGACTTACCACTGCCCGTACCGCCAATAATGCCGAGCGTCTTGCCCAGCGGGAGCTCCAGGGTCACATCGTTGACGGCGTTGGCAGCGCCCGCGCCAAAAGAGAAGCTCGCATGGCTCAAGCTCAGCGCAGGAACTGGAGCGACATTGCCCGGCTTGAGCAGCGCGACCGGCTGGTTGCCCCCGTCGGTGATGCTCGGCTCGCAATTGAGCACCTCGTTGATACGCGACGCGCTGGCGCTCGCCTTGGTAAAGACCACGACCAGGTTGGCGACATACACGATGGAGGTCAGGGTCTGCGTCATGTAGTTCACAAACGCCATGACCTGACCCTGCGTTAGCTCGCCCACGTTGACCTGGATGCCGCCCACCCACAGGATGGCGCACACGCCCAGGTTCATCACAAGAAACGTGACGGGGTTGAGAATCGACGAGAGCTTACCCACCGCGATGGCAGTATTGGCCTGGTCATCGGCGGCCTGGGCAAAGCGCTCGCGCTCGTGGTCCTCGCGCACGAAGGCGCGAACCACGCGAGCGCCCGAAAGCCCCTCGCGGCAAATGAGCGCGATGCGGTCGAGCTTTGCCTGCAGCTGCTTGTAGTACGGAATGCAGCGCGCCATGACAAACCAAAACACCAGGCCGATGGCGGGCGTGCAAATCAAAAAGATCATGCCGAGCTTAAGGTCGATGACAAGGGCCGCGCACATGGAGCCCACCGCCAAGAAGGGCCAGCGGATGAGCATGCGCACGCCCAACGCCACGGCAAGCTGCACCTGGTTGACGTCGTTGGTGATGCGGGTGATAAGCGACGGCGTGCCAAAGCGGTCGAGTTCGGCATAGCTCAGTTTGTTGATGTGCTCGTAGAGCGCGCCGCGAATGTCGGTGCCCATGCCCTGCGAGGTCAGCGCCGCCATCTTTTGGCAGACGAGCGTAAACGAGATGCCGATCACAGCCATGGCGCCAAGTACCATGCCGTAGTGGATAACGGCGTTGACATCGTGTGCGCCAATACCCTTATCGATCATCTGGGCAATCACCAGCGGCGTAAGCAGGTCAAAGATCACTTCGATCAGCTTGCACGCAGGGCCAATCACCATATATCGGCGAAACTTACCACCAAAACGCCTGAGCAGCTCAATCATAAAAAGGCGCTCCCTATCATCATTCACACTCAATTCGAATCATGATAGTACGGTGAGCCCAAAAATTGCGTAAGCAGCTCGTCATTTCTAATGGGATTCGGTTTCCAGAGAAGCGGAGAGGCGCGCATGCCCGGCAAGTTACGGGTCGATCACTTGGTATACTTACATTAGTGCTACCAAGTTGATCCGCCGACCCTTGAAATGAGGTGCCGAGATGAACGACATTCTCGCAAGAAGAGCAAGACGAGCAACTGTGGGCATCGCCCTTTCCGCGGCACTTGTCGCGGGAATCGCCCCCGTAACGGCGATCGCGGCAGAAACCAGCGCCCCCACCGGTGCGGCCGTTTCGCAGACGAGCGCCGCCAACGGCAATTCGGGCGCCCTGCAGACGGAAGATGCGGCCGCCGCAAAAGACAAAGCGTATGCAGCCATGCAGGAAGCGCTCAAAAACCTCGAGGCCGCAAAAGACGCCGCAAGTCTCGAGAAACTTGCGGAAATCGATACTAAAATTGCCATTTTTCAAGAGAACTACGACACTAATTTGGCGCAAGCCGCCATATATAAGGAATCCCTTCCTACCATGCAAACGAACGTCGATGCAGCTCAAGCCGAATGTGATAAGGCCCACAACCGGACAAGAGCCCTTGAGGCAGAATTAAATAAAATCGACTACACGACTCCTGCCGAAACTATTCGGCAGTTGCAAGAGGCGATCACAGAGGCAATAATGCAAGAAAATTTCTGTGAAGATAAGCTTGAGCACTGCCGAATGCGCCTCGAAAGTCATAAAAGCCTGATTTATTTCTTTGAAAGCGAGGTGGAGTTTAATAAAACCCATCTCGACGGAGAAACAGCCAAGCGGAATGCGCTCCTCGACGATTTGAAAAGAGCGCAAATAGCCTATGACGATGCCTGCAAAGCATACGAAGAGGCAAAGGCCGCGGCGGACAAGGCCGCCTCGCCCGAGATAACGAAACCGACCGAGACAGCGCCTCCCTCCGGCTCAACGCAACCCGCCAAGGCGACACCGCCCGTTGCCTCACCTGCAACCGGTAAAGACGCCCTACCAAGCTCCATCAAGCAAGCGAGCACAAGCAGCGGCAAACAAGCAGATACGACCGCCGACAAGCTCGCGAACACGGGCGACGCAGCGCCGAGCGCAATCGCACTCGCAGCAGTCGCCGCCGCAGGCCTCGGAATAACCGCCACGGCTACACGCCGCATCAAGAACTCAAAATAGCCGCCAGCGGTTATTGTCTTCGCCAATCCACAAGCCCAGAGACAAAAAGAGGCCCGTTTCCCCAACCCAGGGAAACGGGCCTCTTTACTTGTAAAAACAAATGGTAATGCCACTGTCTCTTGAAGCACATCGCCACCGCGCTCCAAACAACGCCAACGAGCAGCATTCCTTAAGGGATAGATTTAATTAGGCTAACGCGCCTTTACGGGTGATTTTTGGACGAAGTGGTCCCGGTGCCGGCGGGCTGTTTGGTAGTCGAGCGATCCCGCAGGCAAAGCCGAGGACCAGCGAGGCACCAAACAGCCCGCCGGCACCGGGACCGCATCGCGGCACCAAAAAAGCGCCCGTGCGCTCGATGGATTCGGATGCCCGACAGAGGCTCCTTATGGCTGCTTCCTTCCGGACCTGACCAGATTCGGAACATGTCGTCATCCGAACCCATCGAGCGCGCTAGGCGTTCGGTATATCTTACCTGCTCCCGCCCGCCAGAGCAAGTGGGGCGAACCCATCGGATGGATTCGCCCCACTCGTCCATATCGCTAGCGGCGCCTGCGGTACAGGACCGCGCCGCCCGCTGCGGTCAGCGCGCCGATGCCGGCCATGGCCGCGAGCGCCTCGACCGGCAGGCTGCGGTCGCCGGTGTCGGGCATGCCGCCCTTGGAGCTGTCGCCGGAGCTGCCGCCGGAGCCGTTATCGGAACCGCCGCCCGAGCCGCCGCCCGACGTGCCGGGGTTCTCGGGGGTGCCGGGGGTCCCGGGATTCTCGGCATAGCTATTGGTGAAGACCGGCGGTATGTTGGCGTCGCCCTCGTAGGAGACCTTCGCCGACAGATAGCCCGTCTTGGTGCCGTCTGCCGCCTCGTCGCTCACCGTGACGACGATCCTGTGCACCGCCTTGTCGTAGGTCACGTGCGCCTGGCCGTCGTCGACCTCGCTCACCGTGAAGGTGTAGGTGCCGGCCTGCTTGAAGGTCAGCGCATCGAACGTGACGCTGCCGTCGGCGGCATTCTTGGCGGTCGACATGACCTTGCCGTCCCGGCCCTTGAGCTCAAAGCTAAACTGGCCCGCCTTGAGCTCGGCGCCCTTGAGCACCTTGGCGGCGCCCAGCCTGAGGGTGACGGGCGCGGCCTCGTAGCCGTTGGTAAAGGTCACCGAGGTGTCGCCCACAGCATTGCCCTCGGCATCCGCCAGCTCGTGCTTGACGGTAAGCGTGCCGTTTTTGGCATCGGCAACCGTCGTGCGCACGCGGTACGTCGCCCTGTCGTACGTCACGCCGCCCGCCGTGCCGGCGACCTCGCGCAGCTCGTAGCTGTGCGTGCCGGGCGCGGTGTAGGTGACGGGGCTGAGCTCGACCGTTCCGTCGGCGGCGTTCTTGCCCGTCACCGCGACGCTCTCGCTGCCGTCGGTGGCGATCTCGACCAGCTGGAACTCGAACTCGCCCTCGGCCAGGTCACGGCCCTTGAGCTTCTTGTTCACCTTGATCTGGTCGGTGACGGAGCTCGGCGTCGGATTCACGCCGTAGGTGTTGGTGAACTCGAACGCGCCCTTGCCCTCGGGCGTGCCCTCTGCGGGCAGGACCTTCGCGACAAGCGTGCCCGCGGCGGTGTCCTCGACCACCCTGACCGTGAAGGTCCTGGTCGCCGTCGCGTCATTGACCACGCCGTCGACCGAACCGGACTCGCTCACCCGGTAGGCGAACGTCTTGGTGCGCAGGCCGTCGCCGTCGATCTCGGCGTCGTCGAGGTCGCTCGGCTGCTTAAACGTGACGTGGCCCAGCGCGACGTTGCCGGTGGCGTCGTTGGTCGCCTCGGCCACCGTCTTGCCCGAAGCGTCAACCGGTGCGGGCGCGCCGTCCAGCGGCTCAATCTTAAAGGTGTACTTGCCCGCGATGTCGGCCTGCGTGAGGCCGAGTCCGGCCTGGCCGAGCGCCAACGTCTTGGTGCCAGCGAGGTCGACCGTCGCCTCGCCGGCGCTATAGGCATTCACAAACGACAGCGTGCCGTCGGAGCCCTCGGGGTAGGTCACGGCCACATCCAGCCCGCCCTTGCCGTTATCGGTCACCTTGACCGTGATGCCGAAGCTCGACGTGGCCGCCGTCACGCCCGCAGGCAGCCGGTCCGTACCGTCCTCGGAAACGGTATAGGGAATGACCCAGGAGCCGTCGGCGGCCCTGGTAGCGGTGCCGTCTCCCACCATCCGCTCGAGCGCGTCAGTAGTGTAGGCAATAGGCGAGAACGCAAGTCCCGCGGCCTCGCCGTCGCCGGAGGCCTGGTTGGTCGCGGTCGCGACCACGTTGCCCCGGGCATCGCGGACGGAGAACGAGAACTCGCCCGCCGCCGCGGCGCGGCCCGTCAGCGTCTTGGTGGCGTTGATGGCCACGTTGCCCTCGCCGCCGAGCGTTCCAGTGGCCTCGTAGGAGTTCTGGAACGCGACCGTCACGGGCGCGGGCGTCGCCATGGCGTCATCTGCCGTGGAGACCTCGCTGCGGGCGACCTCGACACCGTCCTTGGCAACTGTGGTCGTGACCGTGAGCTTGCCCGTCGCGGCGTCGTAGGCGGGCGCGATGGTCACCGTGCGCGGCGCGGTATCGTTGGTGTAGCCCTCGCCGCCGAGCTTGGTCTCGGCGACGGTGAAGCTGTAGACCTTGCCCGCGTCGGCGTCGGTGAACTTCACGTCGCCGCCCGCGGTCCCGCCGATGATGTCCATCAAGTCGGCCTCTCCGTCATCGGCAGCGGCCGCGGCGTAGGCGTCCCTGTCGGTCTTGAGGCCGAGCTTGGCAGCCGTCTCGGCGTCGGCGGTCACGGTGAAGGCGAACTGCCCCGCCTCCATGGAGCGGCCGGAGAGCGTCTTGGACAGGCGCACACCCGCGCGGGCCGAGTAGTCGAGCTTGGTCGTGTAGGTGTTGATGAAGTCGCCGCCGCTCGCCTGCGCGATCGCGGGCGTCGTGGCCGTAAGGTTGCCGGAGCCGTCGTCGGTCACGGTCACCGTCATCGTGGCGACGTGGCCGTCGTAGGCCACACCGGCGATGGCAGAGCCGTCATCGGGCCTGACCTCGCACACCGTGTAGGTGAAGGTCTTGGCGCGCACGCGCTTGCCGCCGACCTCGGCGAACCCGGCATCTTTGATGTCATTGAGCGTGTAGCGGATGGAGCCGAAGTCAAAGGCGACCCTATCGCCCGCCTTGGTGCCGGCGGCGGCCGTCACACTGACGGTCTTGGAGCCGTCGGCAGAGCCCTCGGGCATGGGAGCGCCGCCCTCGCCCGCGAGCGTGAACTGGAAGCTATCGCCCTCCGCCCAGTCGCGGCCCTCGAGCGTCTTGGTGAAGAGTCCCGCGGTGGAGACGTCCCTGCCCTCGGTGGCCGTTCCGTACGTGTTGGTGAACGCGACGGTCGCGCCGTCCTCGGTCACGGTGCCCTCGGCCTTGGAGCCGTCAGCCCCGTTAACAGCAGTCGTGTAGCCCTCGGCGGTGTCCTCGGTCACGGTGTAGTGCGCGCCCACGGGCAGGCCGGCAACGGTCTTCTCCCCGCCGTCCTTAAGCGTAAAGGTCGCCTTGCCGTCCGTGAACGTCACGGCATGCTCGCCCTTGCCGAAGGTGCCGGAGACGGGCTCGCCGTCCCCGTCGGTCAGCGCGACCGTAAAGCCGAACTCGCGCTGGCTGTCGCCGCCGACGACCGTCTTCTTGACGGTGAGGCTGCCCTTGCGGGACACGCTGTTGTGGGTCGTGTTGGTCTGCGACTCGTTCTCGCCCACCTCGACCTTTGCGGTATTGGCGATGTCGTCGACCACGGCGGCTTCGGCGGAGACCTTCACGTCGAAGCTGAGCGTGCCCGTGGCGCCCGCATTCTGTTGACCGAGAGACCAGGTAAGGGTGCGCGTCGCGGCATCGTAGGTGGCACCGTCGGCAGAACCCTCAACATAGTTAACGCCCTTGGGCAGGACATCGGTCACCGTCACGTCGGCCGCCTGCGCGGCGCCCCTGTCGTCGACGCTGTTATTGGCCCAGCCGATGGTATAGGTGAGGGTATCGCCCACGCCCACCGGCTTGCCGTCCACATCGACCTTGGCGCCCGAGACGTCCGCCTTGGTGACGGTCTTGGTGTTGTCGTGCGGCGTGAAGGTGTTGGTGAAGGTCTTCTTGCCCCGCTCGTTGGAGATCTCGGCCTTAAGGCCGGAACCGGTCTGAGTCACCGTGACGTCGAAGGTGTAGGCGTGCGCATCGTCCTCGATCAGGACATCGCCGCTTGCCTTCTCGGTCACGGTCGCGTGGTAGGCACCCGGATTGGCGAAGCTGAGCTCGCCGAAGGAAACCTTGCCGTCCTTGTCGTTCTTCGCCTCGATCGGGTAGCCCTCGAGCACATTGCCCGCGCCGTCGGCGAGGGAGAGCTCAAAGACGAACTCCCCCTCCTGGAGGCCGGGCTTGCGGCCGCCCGCGAGCACCTTGGTGAGCTCGGGGACGGACGCCGTGGCGGGGGCGGGGTCGAAGGTGTTGGTGAAGGCGGCGGAGGAGACCTGGTCTGCCGCGATGGAGCCCTCGGCCTTGGAGCCCTCGGCTCCGTTCACCGCAGCCTTGTAGCCAGCGGCGGCGCGCTCGGTCACCGTGTAGGCAGTTCCCGCGGGCAGCCCCGTGATCCTCGCCGTCTGGCCATCTTTGAGCTTGAGGGTCGCCTTGCCGTCCTCGAACGTCGCGTCACCGTAGGTGCCGGACACTTTGCGGCCCGCGGCATCGGTGGCCTCAACCGCAAACTTAAATGTCTTGTCCGCGTCGACCGCCAGGCCCTCGCGCGCCACGACGGTCTTGGAGACATCGAGCCCGCCCGTCTTCACAGTGTTGGTCACGGTGAAGCCGCGCTCGGCGTCGCCGGAGACCTTAGAGCTGTAGCCCTCGACGGCGTCCTCGGCCACGGTGTAGCGGACCTCGGAGCCGGACTCGGAGTACTTGGGCAGGCCCTTGAAGGAGCCCTTCCAGCCGTTGGACTCGTTGAGCTCGATCGACTGGCCGGCGTCCTCGCCGTCGGCGAGCAGGCGCACGGTGGCCTTCTTGGCCGCCGGGCCGACCCACTTCTTCTCGACGGGCACCGAGACCTCGGCCGTGGAGGTGTTGGTCACGGTGAAGCCGTGCTCGGCGTCGCCGGAGACCTCGGAGCTGTAGCCCTCGACGGCGACCTCGGCCACCTTGTACTTGATCACGGCGCCGGAGGCATCGTACTTCGGCAGGTTAGAGAAGACGCCCTTCCAGCCGTCAGACTCACTCAGGGTGATCGAATCGATGACGGTATCGCCGTTCTTGAGATTTACTTTTACCTTATCAGGATGGGGAATCCTGGGGTTCTCCCAGACCTTTTTGATGCGAATGTCGATGTTCTCGGACTTGCCGATGATGACACCGCCGTTGGCGCCGATGCCGCCTCCCCGCTTGGCCTTATTGCCGGAGATCGTCAGCGACGTCTGGCGTTTGCCGAGGTTATACACATCCTCGCTCATCACAGATTTAAGCGCGACGTTCGGCGTGGCGTCGGTAAAGGACAGTGGCTCGCCGTTGTCACCATCGGGCGTGAATCGCGGGATTTTGGGGTTTGTTTTCGCAAAAGTGCCTTCGGGGTTAAACAGCCCACCGTCTCTGTACCAGCTGACCTTTCCGCCGCCCGGAGCGCGGTTGGCCAAGGTCAGTTTGTATTTGGCGTCTTTGAAGCCGGTGAAGACAAAGTCGTCTCCCGCCTCATAGGCCGTATTCCTGGCGATCAGGCCGCCGTCCTGGACGTAGACCTTGGCATCTCCGGTCGGACAGAACCACATGCCGCCGCCCTGCCCATCCGCATGGTTATCAACAACGCAAGCGTTTTCGATATGGAGCGTACTATAGCCAAGATACTCGTTGCCTTCGCTATACACGCCGCCGCCCATGCTCCAAGCAGTATTGTCCTTAATCTCGCCCGCGCTGAGCGTGACGCCATCCGAATAGCTATAGACGCCTCCGCCGGCGGAAGCGGAGTTGCCAGATACGGAGCCGCCCTGCATGGTGAAAGCAGTATTCCCGTTTTCGCGGCCCTGACAGCCCGGGTCGACCACACACACTCCGCCGCCTTTGCCGTTGCCAGTCACTACGTTGTTCTTGATCTCACCACCCGTCATGGTGAACTCGGCGTTGCCCTCAATGTGAACTGCTCCAGAGGGATCGAGGGAACCCGCCTCCAGTTTACTGCTCCTGTTGCCGGAAATCTGACCACCAGCCATCGTGAACTTGGCTCTTTGGCTATCGCCCTCCCCCTCGCTGTACGCAAGGACCGCGCTGCCTCGATAGCCGCTGTTGCCCTCGATGCTGCCTCCACTCATGTCAAAGCGGGCATTGCCCATCAACATGACGCCAGAAGATGTGAGGTGATAGCCGTTAGTGTCTCCGGTAACGACGATTCCGTTCTTACGGATAACGCCGCCCTTCATGACAACATGAGCGCCGTCTTTCGCGTGGACAGCGCCGCAATACGCGTCCTTAAGTTCGCACTGCTCGATAACGCCGCCCGTCATGGTAAGCGAAGCCTTGTCTCCCGACACGTCGATGACACCCGTATTGACGGTGTTCGCAGCGCCGTCGCACACAACGGCCTCGTCAGAGAGCACAACCGCTCCCCTGCTAGAAATAATGGCGCCCTTGTTGTAGCGACCACTCAGGGACACTTTCCCCGACAGCTCGAGGGATGCCCCCTCGGCAACATTGACCAGTACGGAGAAGCCGCTTTTCTTTGCCAAGATGGTATAGGGCTCATCCGACGTGATCTTAATCATCTTCCCGGCAGGAATCGTGAGCGTGGAGCCAAGCTTCACGTGCTTTTTCAGGGTGATGACGGTTTCCTTGTCATAGGGGGCCTCGTCGACCAGATCCTGAAGGGTCTTGGTGCTGTCATCGCTCACGGTACCGCCGACGCCGTCATCGATGGACTCGCGCGTGTAGACGATATCGACGCCAAAGAACGGGAGGTTCTCCGAGCCTTTGATGTCGTCCATGCTGTTTTCGATTGTGATCTTTTTAACCGTGCTGCCTTCAAACATACCCGAGGGTATTTCGGTGAGGCCGCGCCCGATCGTCACATCCTTCACGCCACCTACGCCCGAGAAGGCCGCCGTGCCAACGGAAGTCACGGAATCCGGAATGGAAAGCTGCTCCGGCAACGTGCCGTAATAGAAGGCGTAGTTGCCAATTGTCTCAAGTGTCCTGGGAAGCTGGACGGCGACGTTGCTCTGGATAAAGGCCCACTCACCGATACTCTTCAGGCTGTCGCAAAGCCCCACGATCTTAACCGGTGTGTAGCAGAACGCATTGTCCGGAATGTTCTGAAGCGAGGACAGATCCACGGACGCCTGCAGATTTTTGCACTCGTAAAAAGCCCCCCAGCCCATCTTTGTCACCTTGCTTAGATTGGGCACGCTCACCAGGCTGGCGCACCCCTGGAAAGCAGAGGATCCGATGCTCTTCAATGTGCCTGGGAAATCGATCCCAGTCAAACTCGAGCAAGTCCGAAACGCCCCATCCCCGATGGACTCGATTTCGCTCAGCGCGGTGACGGACGTGAGAGAGGTGCATCCGTCAAACATGTGCGAGGGGATCTTGGTAACCGAAGCGGGCAACGACACGCTTGTCAGAGACGTGCAGTCTTCGAACACGCCCGTTATGGTGTCGGAGAAGGCGACATCTTTTGGAAACTCGATGCCTGTGAGGGCCGTAGCCCCCTCGAAGGCGCCCGAGCCCGAAATCATTTTGAGGGTTGAGGGGAGATCGATCTCCGAAAGGTTGCTGCAGCCATAGACCATCATGTTGGCGCTAATCTCCTCGACGCCCTCATCGAAATAGAGCTTTTCGAGCGAGCCAGCGTTTTGCAGCGAGCAAGCGAAGTTCTTGATGGAGCCAGGGATATGGAGCTCCCTGACCTTTGCGAACCTCCGGAAATTCCCTCCGTACATTTTTTCGAGCGTGTCGGGAAGCGTCAGCTGCTCAACGTTCTTGGCCACGATACCAGACGAGAAATAAAGTTTGGTGACTTTGTAGGTCTGGCCACCATGCTCGATGGAGCTGGGCACACTCACCGCGGTCACACTGTCGTCGGCAACAATACCTGTGATTTCCGCCGTGCCCTTATCCGTGGTCTCGCACGAATAGGTCACGCCGTCCTGGGTGATCTCAAACTCCTCCGCAGTATACGCAGTCCGCGATTCCGTGGCCGCATATGCGACACCGGCCGTCGCGCCAACGGATAAACATCCGAAGCCGAGAACCAGCGCAAGGCAGAGAGCAGCGACTCTCTGCCCCCCCCGCCGAAAACTTTCCTCTCCAATTCCCTTCTCCCCCTCTGGTGTCGCCTTCTCTTCCCACGAGCGATCTATTGATTAAGGACAGTTAAAGACAACATTATGACCAAAGAGGCCCATCATGGAGATAATCCACGTCTTCTCCCGAAATGGTAATTAATTGGCATGATTAATTGGCGAACAACTGAACGAAGAGCAATCTACTAATGGCACATAAATGGCGGCGTCAACACCTGAAGTGCAAAAAGACTACTTTTCTAGATGCGGCCGAGGTCGTAGGCTCGCGCAACAGACTCGCCGGCACAGATGAGGTTGGTTGTGGCTTCTTGCGAATCGAGTGCCCGCTCCAGGTCCATGGGCTTGCGGCAGATCGGCAAAACCAAGTCAATACCCTGCCCATATACCGCATCCAGGTTGACAGCGCGACCGCCCACGACAGCGATCACCGGCTTGCCACACCGCTTGGCACGGCGTGCCACGCCCACCGGCGCCTTACCGGCGGCGGACTGCTCATCCATATTGCCCTCGCCTGTAATGACCAGGTCGACATCGCGTACACGCTCGTCAAACCCCACGAGATCGAGCACCGTCTCCACGCCCGAGCGCAACTCGGCACCGAGCGCCAGCAGCGCGGCACCTAGGCCGCCGGCGGCACCTGCGCCGGGCACGCCGAGCACCGAGCCAAATGTCCGTGCGCCCTCGGGTGCGCGCAACAATCCCTGGACTCGAGCTCCGGCAATCGCAGCGTCGAGCAAGCGGCCGTAGCCGACCATCCAGCTGTCGCACCTGCTCAGCGCCTCGGCATCATCAGCCGGCAGACCCTTCTGTCCGCCGAACACCGCAAGCGCGCCGCGACGCCCCACGAGTGGGTTCTCGACATCCGAAAGCACAACGATACGAGCGCCATCCAAAGCCTGCAGCGCGGGCGCCAAATCAACGCTCGCCACCTGCTCAAGGCCGGCAAGACCGGGGGCGATATCGCAGCCCCGATCATCGACCACACGCGCGCCCAGCGCCTGCAGCATGCCGGCGCCACCGTCGTTGGTGGCACTGCCGCCCAAACCAATATAGAGTGTCTTTGCGCCCTTGCGAACCGCGCGAAGCATGAGCTCGCCCACGCCATAGGTTGTAGCAGCCAGCGCCGACGACTCCGTGCAAGGCGAATACCCAATGCCAGCCGCCTCGGCCATCTCGATGACCGCGGACTCGCGCTCGACATCAACCAGCATCCGGGCAGACGCGCTCTTGCCCAAGGGACCCGCTACCTCGCAGGTCACAACCTCACCGCCGCACGCGGCAATGGCGTCGAGCGTTCCCTCGCCGCCGTCTGCCAGCAGCAATGTGCACACCTCGGCATCGGGCCAAACGCGGCGCACGCCTTCGGCAACGACCTCCTCTGCCTGCGCACTCGAAACGCTGCCCTTAAAGGAATCAATCGCCAGCAGCACACGGCGAGGCCGGCGGCACGCGGGGCCAAAGTCAACCGCCGCGCCAGCATCCTCTTCGGCACACGCGAGCGCCTCAGCATGAGCGACATGCGCCTCAAGATCGGCCCCGCAACCGCAGCCAGCACCATCGACGTCACGCAGCCCACTAAAATAGTCGCTCAACACCTCACGACACTCCTCCGCCAGCACGCCGGCATGTACGTTAAACCGATGATTCAGGCGCGAATCGGCATTCAGGTCATACAGCGAACCCAGCGCGCCCGCCTTGGCGTCGCTCGCGCCATACACGCAGCGCCCCACGCGCGCGTTAACCATAAGGCCTGCGCACATGCAGCAGGGCTCGAGCGTTACGTAGACCGTACAGTCGGAAAGGCGCCAGCGGCCAAGCGCCTGGGCGGCGGCGCACAGGGCCGCGAACTCTGCATGCGCCGAAGGATCCTGGTCGAGCTCGCGACGATTATGCGCCCGCGCGACAATCTCGCCCGCGCGCACCACCACGGCACCAATCGGTACCTCGCCCACCGCCGCGGCGGCTCGCGCCTCCGCCAACGCCTCGCGCATGAACTTCTCGTCGATTTCGGTGATCGTCATCGTTCGCCTTCCCTGTTGCAAATTCAAAACGATGCTATCATTACGACTCACGGAGAGATGGCAGAGCGGTTGAATGCGGCGGTCTTGAAAACCGTTGAGCGCGAGAGCGTTCCGGGGGTTCGAATCCCCCTCTCTCCGCCACTTTTAGTGATGCACCGGCGTCATGGTCCGCTCGAACAGCGCATCGACCACGTCGGCCATCTCGGGTCGACGCTCAAGATCGTGGCCCGATTCCCACCATATCGTGAAAAGTCGAATAATACCGCCGGCGACAAACTCAGACGTCGTCTCGAGTGACACGGGGGCCAGAGCATCCTCGGCAAGCACGTTCATCACACGCTCGCGGATGGAGCGGGCAATACGGTCGCAAATAACGTTGGTCAACATGCCCGACATGCTGCTTGCCAAAATGTTATCCATGAGTTGCTCGTGCGCCAGAATCAAATCCATGGCATCGTCCAAAATCGCGTGCCGAAGCGCGCGCACGTCCTCGGCAGACACTGCGCCGGCCTCATCGGGCTGTTTTTGCGGCAAGCTCGACATGAGCTCATCGATATAAAAGGCAAAGTAATCGTTCTTGTCGCGAAAGTGCTTGTAGAACGTCGTGCGGCGAATCATGGCGCGGTCGCACAGCATGGCAACCGTCAGGTCCTCAAAACGATGCTCCTCGAGAAGCTCGGTAAAGGCATCGAACAGGGCGCGGTAGGTTTTCTTGATGCGAAGGTCCACTGGTATCGCCATCCTCAGGGCAAAGACAACACTCGTCAATCTGTCGCATATCTTACACCTGTACCTCGCGCGTTTTACCCCGGTGCCGACCCCGCCGAAAACATAACGCTTACCGGAAAGTTCGGCACGGCAAAACGTTGCGGGTATACTAGTAGCGTTATACCAACGGCAGCTGGCGCATGCCGCCGCGGCCATTCGAAACGGAGACATCATGATTACCGTCATCATCGGCATCGTTGTTGTCATTGTGATTGTCTGCGCCATCGCCGGCATCTACAACAACATGGTCACCAAGCGTAACCGCATCGATAACGCCTGGCAGAACATCGATACGCAGCTGCAGCGCCGCAACGACCTGATCCCCAACCTGGTCGAGACCGTCAAGGGCTACGCCAAGCACGAGCAAGAGACGCTCTCCGCCGTGATCAGCGCGCGTAACACCGCCGTCAAGGCCACCACGCCCGAGGCCAAGATGGAGGCCGACAACGTGCTGACCGGTGCGCTACGCCAGCTCTTCGCCGTGGCCGAGGCCTACCCCGATCTTAAGGCAAACACCAACTTTACGCAGCTGCAGGCATCGCTCGAGGATACCGAGAACAAGATTAGCTATGCACGCCAGAGCTACAACGATTGCGTGCTCAGCTACAACAACGCCATCCAGACGTTCCCGGCTGTCATCTTTGCCGGCATCTTCCAGTTTAAGGAGCGCCAGGGCTTCGAGGCCGCCGAAGCAGCCCGCCAGGCCCCGACCGTCAAGTTCTAGTAGTTTGACAGCGCATCTTTAATCGGCCAAATGCATAAACCGCCCCGTCGAATGCATACTTCGACGGGGCGGTTTCCCTTATCGCGAAGGTCCCCCTCAAGGCGCCGTACATTTTTGGGAGTATTCAGCACAGCCAAGAGTTTTGGGCGCCGCAGCAGAGGCGTTAGATAGCGAATACCTCTGCAGCTCGCGACCCAGCAGCCCATAACCCCGCCTATTATTCGCGAAAAGCATCGACGAGCACGGGTTTTGCCCGAACGACGGTATACAGGGGCCTTCGATTGCAGAATACTCGCAAAAATGCACGTCGCCACCACCCCCACATGGCGCGAACCAAAACAAAAGCGCGGCCTAAAAGGCCATGCGCCATCTTTAATTCAGATCTATATTGCCCGTAACGGCAGCGCCGAGGTAACGCAGGCCCGAGGGCAACCTTCCTTTCCGGCGCACTCCGCAGGACGAAAGAACCTCCGCCGCACGAAGTGCGCAGCGGAGGTTCTTTCATGTCCGAGGACGCGCCGGAAAGGAAGGTTGCCCTCGGGCCGAACAGCTATGGCAGCTTACGCGACGGTATAGACCCAGTTGTGCTTATCTTCAACAGCACCAGACTGGATACCAGTCAGGGTCTCGCGGAGCTTCTTCATCACGGGGCCGATCTCGGTGTAGCCAGCCGGGAAGGTCACGGTCTCGTCGGCACCGTAAACCTTGTTGTCGATCTCGCCGACCGGGGAGATGACGGCAGCGGTGCCGCACAGGCCGCACTCGACAAAGGTACCGGCCTTGACCTCGGCCCACTCGACGGGACGCTGGTCAACGGCCATGCCCAGGTCCTGAGCAACCTGAACGAGCGAACGGCGGGTGATAGAGGGCAGGATGGAGTCGGTGTGCGACTGCGGAACGACGAGGGTGCCGTCCTCCTTCACGAACAGCACGTTGGCGCCGCCGGTCTCCTCGACATAGGTGCGGGACTCGGAGTCGAGATACAGGTTCTCGGCATAGCCCTCGCGGTGAGCCTCCATCGTGGGCTTGAGGGACATGGCGTAGTTCAGGCCGGCCTTGATGTTGCCGGTGCCGTGCGGTGCGGCGCGGTCGTACTCGGAAACGCGCAGCTTGACGGGCTTGAGGCCACCCTTAAAGTACGGACCGACCGGGGTCACGAGAATGCGGAACGTGTACTCAGGAGCGGGAGCCACGCCGATCACGTCACCGGAGCCGATCATAAACGGACGCACGTACAGGGTCGCGCCGGAACCGAAGGGCGGAACCCAGGCGGCGTTGGCAGAAACGACCTGCTTGACGGCCTCAACGAACTTGTCCTTGGGGAACGGGGGCATCTCGAGGCGCTGCGCAGAGTTGTACATGCGCTCAGCGTTCATGTCGGGACGGAAGCAGACGATGCTGCCGTCCTCGGCGGTGTAGGCCTTCAGGCCCTCAAAGACCTCCTGGCAGTAATGGAAGATGCCACCGCACTCGGAGACATGCAGGGTGTGGTCGGTGGTCAGGCCGCCCTCGTCCCACTCGCCATCCTTCCAATGAGCCTCGTAGCTGTAATCGGTTTTCATGTAGCCAAAGCCGAGGCTACCCCAATCGATATCCTTCTTCTCGACAGTCATATGTCGCTCCTTACATACACAGTTGCATACTCGCGAACCCGCACGCAAAGACCGAAGCCGACCGCGTCGCAACGTCGCACGCCCGGAGCGTAGAGCCGGACGGGACACGCGAACGGCATCAAAGCCGATGGCACGTCGATTCGCATGCACGAGATTGTACTCCCCGTACGCGTCTGATAAAACGCTTTTCTTTAACTAAGTAAAGTATTTTCATTTGACCGAAGCAGAAAGGCCCGCCACCGTAAAGGGTGACGGGCCTCAACGGCACGGTTTGCGCGCTGGCTCGAGCTACGCGTTCTTTTTGCCCAGCTTAGCCTTAACCAGACCGACCACGGTCGGGATGATCGACACGGCGACGATGCCGATAATCAGCAGCTCAAAGTGCTCCTGCACAAAGGGGATGCCGCCAAAGAAGTAGCCCAGCAGAGTGAAGACCGTCGACCAGGTAATGCCGCCCAACACGTTAAAGATGACAAAGTTGCGCCAATGCATGCCGCCCATGCCGGCGATGAAGGGCACAAAGGTGCGGATAAACGGGAAGAAGCGACCCAGGAAGATGGCCAGGTGGCCCCACTTGTCCAGGAAGTCCTCGGACTTTTTGATTCGCTCGGGCGTCATGGCCTTCACCTTGCCCGAGGCGATGATCTTTTGGCCAAAGAAATGACCGATCATAAAGTTGCACTGATCGCCCAAGATGGCAGCCGTCCATGCGACGGCCAGCAGAGCCACGATGTTAAAGCCGCCGTTGTGGGCAAAGAAACCCGAGGCAAACAGCAGCGAGTCGCCGGGAAGGAACGGGAAGAACACCACGCCCGTCTCGATAAAGATGATCAGGAACACGCAGCCGTAGGCCATAAGCGGGCCGGCGGCGATCCAGCTGGCGATCGCGGTGCGCGGATCCTTAAGCAGCTCGGCGATAAAATTGATGAAACCCATGAAGTAAAACCTCTCAGTTGTGGGCGCGGACACGTCCAAGTTGACCAGTATACGGTTGTGACGCGGCAACGCACACGACCTTACAAAAGCGTGACTTCATTACCAGCAAGTTTGCATAATTGACACCTGTCGCGCAAAGCCGAGCAAGATTGCTCTTCCTAATCCCTAGCGAATCGCTATACTTTATTGAATTGCATTGTCGCGGCGCTAAGGGAGGGCGGCCGGTGAGCTTTATCAATACCATTCGCGAGGACATCAAGACCGTCCAGGCACAGGACCCCGCCGCGCAAAACGGCCTAGTCATCTTCCTTTCTTACCCCGGCCTGCACGCCAAGTGGAACCACGTGCCCGAGCACTGGCTGTGGGAACATGGACATCGCTCGCTCGCCCGCGTGCTCTCGCAAATCACCCGCCATATCACTGGCGTCGAGATTCATCCTGCCGCACAGATCGGCAAGCATTTCTTTATCGACCACGCCATGGGCGTTGTCATCGGCGAAACCGCCATTGTGGGCGACAACTGCGTGCTCTATCAGGGCGTCACACTTGGCGGCACCGGCAACGAGACCGGCAAGCGCCACCCCACCCTGGGCAACAACGTCACCGTGGGCACAGGCGCCAAGGTGCTCGGCAACATTCGCATTGGCAACAACGTCAAAATCGGCGGCAACTCGGTCGTCGTCAAGGACGTACCCGACAACTGCACCGTCGTGGGCGTGCCGGGCCGCGTCATCAAGCGCAACGGCTGCCGCGTATTCGAGGAAAGCTTCGACGCCAAGCAGCACCGCGAATACATGCCCGACGATGCCGCCGAGCAGAGTGCCCTCAACCGCCAGGGCATCACCGAGAATGCCCGCCGCGTCAAGGAACTCGAGCGAGAGGTGGCCGAGCTCAAGGCCCTCGTCACCAAGCTCGTGGACGAGCGCTAGGGCCGCGGGCAACCGCCACAGCATGAACGCCAGCACAAAAGGCGCGCCAGGGAATCCGCCCCCGGCGCGCCTTCTTTTCGATGTGACATGCGGGACTGCCCCTTTGTCGCGTTATGCGAACTGGCTCAGGTAGAGGTCGGCGTAAGCGCACTCGGCAGCCAGCAGCTCCTTGTGCGTACCCTGCTCGATGATATTGCCGTGATCCATGACCAGGATGAGGTCGGCATCAACAATCGTCGACAGACGGTGCGCGATCACAAAGCTCGTGCGCCCGCGCATGAGCGCGTCCATGGCGCGGCCGATGGCAAGCTCGGTGCGCGTGTCCACGCTCGACGTCGCCTCGTCCAGGATGAGGATCGCCGGGTTGTTGAGCAGCACGCGCGCGATGGTCAGCAGCTGACGTTGGCCCTGGCTGATGCTCTCGGCATCGTTAGCCACCCGTGTGTCGTAGCCCTGCGGCATAGTGCGCACAAAGAAGTCGACCTGAGCGGCACGTGCGGCCGCGACAATCTCCTCGCGCGTCGCCTCGGGACAGCCATAGGCGATGTTCTCGGCAATGGTGCCATCGAACAGCCAGGCGTCCTGCAACACCATGCCAAACTGCTGGCGCAGCTCGCCGCGAGCCATGCGGCTCGTATCCACGCCGTCGAGCGTAATACGCCCGCCGTCAATCTCGTAGAAGCGCATGAGCAGGTTGATGAGCGTCGTCTTGCCTGCGCCCGTGGTTCCCACCACGGCAATCTTCTGGCCCGGCTCGGCGGTAAACGACACGTCGCGCATGAGCGGCTTGTCGGGCGCATAGCCAAAGCGCACGTGCTCAAAAGCGACGCGGCCCTCAATGCGACCCGGCAGCTTGGCGGCCTCGTCCGGCAGCGGATCGGCCTCCATCTCGGGCTCATCAAGCAGGTCGAACACGCGCTCCGCACTCGCCAGCGCGCTCTGCAGCGAGTTAAAAGTGAACGACAGCTGCGTCATGGGTTCGGACGCCTCGTAGATAAACTGGAAGAACGCCTGGAACACGCCGACGGTCATGTGACCGGCGACCAGCATGCTGCAGCCCACGAGCGCAATCACAATCTGCGCCAGGCGACCGATAAAGCGAACCGCGGGTCCGACGGCGTTAATCATAAAGTCGGCCTTGGTGCTCACGCGCGCCAGCTCGCCCGAGGCCTCGTGCACCTCGGCAGAGCTCTGGTGCTCGCGGTTGAATGCGCGAATCACCAAACGGCCCGAATAGCCTTCCTCGACCGCGCTCGTGATTTTGGACACCCACTCCTGACGCTCGCCCGTCACATCATGCGTACGGCGCGAAACCACCTTGGTCACCAGCAGCGACAACGCCGTAAAGAACAAAAAGACTAGCGTAAGCGGCACGCTAAACACGAACATCACGCCCACGGCGCCCACCACGGTGCCGATCGACACAAGCAGCTGCAGCAATCCGCGCTGCATGCTCTCGGACATCTTGTCCAAGTCGTTGGTCGCACGGCTGACGACCTCACCGGGACGATGCGCGTCAAAGAAGGCAAGCGGCAGACGGTTGAGCTTTTGTGCGATGCGGTTGCGTAGACGCAGGTTGAGGCGTTCGGCCACGCTCGACATCAAAAAGCTCTGGAGCGCATAGAACGAGGCAGCGGCAGTCCAGATCATAAAGTAGACGAAGATGGTCTTGCCGCAGTTCTCCCAGGTGATGTTGAAGGTGGTTCCGTTGGCAAACGCCACCTGAATGTGGCCCCACAGCTCATCGATCACGCGGGCGCTATATGCCGGTGCAGCGGTGTTAAAGATAACATAGAACACAATGCTCGCAAACACGATGTAGAAGCGCCAATGGTCGCCGACGGCCTCGCTCCACAGGCGGCGCACCGTCGCCCAGGTATCCCGGGGCGTCTCGCCCTCTTCTTCGTCGTCCACGTCGCGCATACGCTCTGCCTCGGCGCGGGCACGCTCGTCCTCGGCACGCTCGTTTTCCTCGTAGAGCGCTTGGCGGCGAGCCTCGCGCTCGACTGCAGCCTTGGCGGCGTCATCCAGCTCGGTCGACGTGACAGCCGTTTCCTCGACCAGCCCCGCGGCAACGGCGTCATCAACGCCGCCCTGCTTCTCGAGCTCCTCGGTCATGCTACTCACCTCCCTTCATCTGCGATTCCGCGATGGCGCGGTACACCTCGCAGGTTTCCATAAGCTCGCCATGCGTGCCCAGGCCCACGACCTCGCCATCCTTGAGCACGACAATCTGGTCGGCATGCAAGATCGTCGAGATGCGCTGCGCGATGATGAGCACCGCAGCGTCGCGCGTCTCCTCCTGCAGCGCATGGCGCAGCGCTGCATCGGTCTTAAAGTCCAAGGCCGAAAAACTGTCATCGAAGATATACAGATCGGCATGCTTCATGAGCGCGCGGGCAATGGCCAGGCGCTGGCGCTGACCGCCCGAAAAGTTCGTGCCACCCTGCGCCACCGGGGTATCGAGCCCCTGCGGCTGATCGAGCACAAAGGTGCTCTGGGCAACCTGGAGCGCGTGGAGCATATCGGCCTCGGTCGCGTCTTCGTTGCCAAAGCGCAAATTGCTTGCCACGGTGCCCGAGAACAGCCATGCCTTCTGCGGGACGTAGGCAATGCGCCCGCGAATCTCGTCTTGCGAAAGCTCGCGCAGGTCGACGCCGTCCAGGCGAATGGCACCCTTGGTGGCATCGTGAAAACGCAGCAGAAGCTTTGCCACCGTCGACTTGCCCGAGCCCGTCGAGCCCACAATCGCGGTCGTCTGACCGCGACGACAGGCAAAGCTCAGGTCGCACAGGGTGTCCTCGTCGGCATCGTCAAAGCGAAACGACATGTGATCGAACTCAGCGACCGCATCCGCATCGCCCCCGGAGGCAGGCGCCCCGTCACCCAGCGTACGCTCGCCGTCCACGATGCTCGGCTCAATCTCCAACACCTGCTGCGCACGGTTCAGGCACGCCGCGGCGCGCGGCAGCGTCAGCACTACCATCTGCGCCATCATCACGAAGAACAGGATCAGGAGCGCATATTCCAGCACCGCCGAGATGCTCGCGATCTGCATGGCGTGGGCGCCCACGCGGTTGCCGCCAACCCACAGCACCGCTACCTCGGCGATGTTCATCAAAAAGAAGCTTGAGCTGTCGAGGCCCACAAACAGGTGGTTGACTTTGATGGCGTTGGCGGCGTAGTCGATGAACACCTCGTCCAGGCGCCGCTCCTCGTGACGCTCCTTGTTAAACGCACGGATGACGCGCACGCCCACGATGTTTTCGCGCAGCACCACGTTCATGCGGTCGATAAAGCTCTGCAAGCGCATAAAGATCGGAGCCGCGTTGGCAACCGTAAAGACCGCCGCCACCAGCACAATCGCAACCACGACGCCCAGAAGCGTGCCCATGGCAGGATCGATAAACCAGGCGAAGATGATGCCCGCCACAGCCAAAAACGGCACGGGCAGCACCAGCTGAATGGTCTGCAGAATCGCCTGCTGAATCACGTTGATGTCATTGAGCGAGCGCGTGATCATCGATCCGGTGCCAAAGCGCTCAAAGTCGCTGGCCGCGAGCTCGAGCGACTTGTCGTACACGGCATTGCGGATATCGCAGGCCACGTTGGCGGCCAAGCGCGCCGAAAGATAGCAGCCCAGCACCGCGCCACCGCTGGCCATGCCGGTCGCGATAAGCATGTAGAGGCCATTGCGCAAAATGTAGTCGACATCACCCGTGGTGATACCGGTGTTGACCATGTTCGCCAGCATCGTGGGAACCAACAGCGTGCCGACGTTATCAACCAGCAGCACCAGCAGCGTCACTGCGACAAGCCCTCGATAGGGCTTCAGAAACCTCATTAACAGTCGCACGACTCCCCCTCACATTGATCCTGCGTCTGGCTTGCAGCTGCCACCTGCTGCTTAAATGTCTCGCACTCCTCATCGAGCACCTGGGAGAATTTGCCGATCAAGCGCATAATCTCGCGTTGCTCACACGGCTCAAGCGCGCAAAATGCTCGCTGTTCGGCCTTAAGTGCCGGCAACGCATAGCGCTCAGCAAATTGCCTACCCTCTTTGGTCAGGCACACAACCTTGTTCTTGCGACTGCCTTCGGCAAACTCCAGCGTGGCGAAACCCCGCGCCTTCAAGGTTTTAATTGCCGAGTTGATGGTCTGTTTGCTGTAGAACCATTCGCTTGTCAGACGGCTTACGGCGACGCTGCCGCCCGCCGTGCTGGTATCGACGAGCATCCAGTAAGCGCAGTCCGAAAGACCGCAGGCGCGCGAGAACTCCGAATAAATATGGTCGAGTCCATTGAGCAACCGGTCGAAATCGACCAGCGTAACCGCACTATTCATCTATCCCACCATTCGATTGTCCGATTTTTGACCAATTTATATCTCTATATTAGTCCGAGTTTTGACTATCGTCAACAGGCTCTCCGCAAATGCTTGCACTTTTATGGCCTATCGGCAGAAAAAGACCGCCGGCGCGGGGGCAGCGCCAGCGGTCACGTGAAAATCGGGTTTTATTGCCCGTTAAGCGGCGACGGCCTCATAGACCGTAGCGCCCGAGAAGCTGTCATGCAGGCTCTTGCCGGCAATCCACGGCAGCTCGACGACCTCGCAGACCGTGTTGACCAGCTCGGAGCAGTCAGTAAAGTGGCCCTTGTCGTTGAGGGCCTCGCAATCCTGAACACGCCAATAGCCATCGGTGTGCGTGATGTAGTACTCGTGATCGTCAATCGTCACAAAAGCGCGCGTCTTGGAACGCAGCAGCTTCAGAAATCCTTCGAAGTCGGTCTCGACGACATCTCCAGCCTGGAACATGATGTTACCTCCTGGCCCGGCGCCACCACGGCGCATTGATAAACGTTGGTACTCCTTTAGTAAAACCTTTATCAGAGGTTATGCGTTCGTCATTTAGGCAAGTGGTAAAAAACCGCAGGGTAGACGGGATAAAACGTTTAACCATCCCATTTGTTTGTCACATTCTGAAGGTACTTTTATGCAAACCTACTTTCCCAATTGGAATCTATCCTTTTGGCCGGGCAATTGACCGTCTATCGTTTGAGCCCGACGGGTATGAACGGGGCATCTGCAACGCCACTACAAGGAGGCACCATGGAGACTATCGAAGCGCTCATTCACCGCCGCAGCTGCCGCAAATACAGCGATCGTCCCGTCGAGGCCGAAAAGCTTGCACGTATTATCGAAGCCGGCCAATATGCACCGAGCGGCATGGGCCGCCAGCCGGTGACGTTTGTCGCCGTCACCGATCCCGCGACCGTCGAGCGTCTCTCGCAGCTTAACGCCCAAGTCATGGGTAGCAACGGCGACCCCTTCTACGGAGCCAAAACGGTTGTGGTGGTACTGGTCGACCGCAACGTGCCCACGCATCTGGAAGACGGCTCGCTCGCCATGGGCAACTTGCTCAACGCCGCCTATGCACTGGGTGTCGATTCATGCTGGATTCACCGCGCGCATGAGGTCTTTGACTCACCCGAGGGCCTGGAGCTGCTGGCCAGCTGGAGCCTGCCCGCCGACGGCAGCCTGCGCGGTGTCGGTCACTGCATTCTGGGCTATGCCGAGGACACGCTACCCGAGCCCAAACCCCGCCGCGACAACGTCGTCTACGTAAGGTAACCCAGGAGCGTCATAGGGGTAGCTAATTTGGGACGGGGCTATTTTAGCCACCCCACTCGCAACTTATCTTGCCGATGGAGTTGTCGTCGTTTCGTTCGTGTGGGTCGTTTCGGCGCCGTCGCCCTGTTCGCCCTCGTCCTTTTGCGCATCGGCGATGGTGGAGGCCGCCGCAACGATACCGCGCTGGGGCGCGACGCCCGTCTGGGTCTGAGCGCCCTCGACAATTTCTGTGCCTGCATGCGCGAGCTCGGGCGATTTAAACATCGCGTCCAAGTTGGCACCGTCGCCGGCGTAGCCAAGCGCAGCGAGTGCGATGACGATCACTGCAACGACGACCGCGATCGGAACATAACGATGCCAACCAGCCGGATTGAGTCCGCTGCGACGAGCCGCCCCGCGGCTGATGTAGCCGAGCGTGCCGTCGTGCTTGAGCTTTGAGCCCACCACGCGTTTGCGGTCCCACAGCGAGGACTCTGCCTGCATTGCCAAGCGGGCACCTGTCGAAGGATAGCCGTATTTAGTGCGCTTGAACGAGCCGTCAAACCCCGAGGCGTGTTTGCCCCACGTCACCGATGTTGTGCGTCGGTTAACCGGCGCGGCGCTCCGCCTTCTGCGGCTCGGTTTTGTAGTCTCAGCCATACGCCCCCGCACGCCGTAACCAAATCGAAACAATAACGCTTTGGACTGTAGCACACGCGTCGCGCGCGGTCACGGGCGCCTCGCTCAACGGTCATCGTCCTTCAGTAAGCGCCACAGCGTTGTTCGGCTTATGCCCAGCACCTCCGCCGCACGGGTTCGGTTGCCGTGGAGATGATCTACAACCAGATGCGCGATATCTCGCTCGGTATCGGCCAGCGGTCGCAGGATATACAGGTCGCTTTCGAGTGTCGGGGCGCCAAAGGTTGCGGTCTTAATCACGTCCTCTTGGGCTAGCACTTCCTCCGCCACAGCGCGATCCACCGTGCCCGCCCCCACCAATATATACAGTCGTTCCGAGACCTCGCGGAGCTGCAGATAATTGCGCGGCCAGCGGTAAGCATCGAGCGCCTTCGTCGCCGCGGCAGACAGCGTGGGCGCTGCCGTCCCAAATGCACCAGCGAGATATTCCAAATAGCGCGCAATCTTTTGCGACGTGGCTCCCTGCTCGACGATTGCCGGCGCCACGCTCACCGCACAGGCGAAGCGCTCGGTCACAAAGGCGGCTTGATCACTTTCGCTGCCGCCCGGCATGTCATTCGCCGTCAGCACCACATGGCAGCGCGTCGCCAACGCGGTGTCGGCCATCGTGGAAACGAGCTCGCGGAGACGCTGGGGGCCAACCGTGTTCCAGCCCTCAATGCAAAGTGTCAGCCCCGTTTGGAACAACGGCGATTCGGCGCTTTTGAGCAGATGGCGCCAGCCGCGATCCGTTAGCTCATCGAGCGCAACGGCAACAAAGGGCTGATCGACAAAAGGACCGTCCAGATAGAGACGCATGGCAATCTCGACCTGACCCGTTCCCAGCTCGCCCTCGAGCATAAGGGGCACACCGCGCGCGTAGCTCTCGGCGACCGGCGCAGCCACCGAGGCAGGCCCCTCAACGATGCCGTACGCGCTCGATTCGTAGCGGGCCTCAACTTCGTCGGCGTTGAGCCACTCGATGCCCGCGTGCGCCGCGGCGCCGCGCACCTCGCGGACCACGACGACCCAAAGGCCCCCGCCCTCTTTGTCGGCGGGGCGAACGGTCAGGCTCAGGCACGTACCCGCACGCCCCATAACCAGACGCGCGCCGTCTCCTATACGGTCGAGGCGTTCGGCAACAAAAGCTGCCACATCCCGCTCAAGCGCCGCGTCATTCATGGTCGAAATCGCGACGTCCCCACGCGCATCGATTGCCAATGCCGAGGCCCCGGCAGCAGCCAGGGCCTCGGTCAAGATGTTCAGCTTGGCATCGCTATCCATGATTTGCCCCTGTCCGCGGCGACGTGCAACCGCCGACGGTCGCACGACCGAGTGTTTCAAAATTGAACGATATTGCTCACCAAACACTATAGGGCAGAAAGCGCCGTCCTGCGAGTATAGGTGTTGCCCCGCATCGCCATCCTGGCGGGGCGATAAGAGCTCTTCGGGACTTATAAACCTGCGGACAAGCCATACCCGCAAGAGCTCCTATCGCTCCACCGCAGGCTTGCGCTCACCAGCAACCAGCAACCAGCACGCGAATAAGCTACTTCTCTACCAGATTCCCAGCACGTGCTGCATTCCCAAGCTCATGCACGCAATGCCAATCCAGCAGCAAAAGCCCAGCGCGATGGGCTTGCCGCCCTTTTTGACCAGCTCGACGATATCGGTATTAAAGCCAATAGCCGCCATGGCCATCACGATAAAGAACTTCGAAAGCTCCTTGATGGGCGCCGTAATGGACGTGGGAAGCTGAAACACCGTGGTGACCACGCTTGCCAGCACAAAGAACAGCACAAACATGGGAAACGCGCGTTTAAGCGAGAACGTGCTTTTGGCGTCGCCCCCGGCCTTGCGCGCCAGATGCATCTGCCAGCACGCAAGGACCAACGTGATGGGAATAATGGCCAGTGTCCTGGTGAGCTTGACCACCGTGGCGCTCTCGAGCACGTTAGCGCCGGGATGCATGCTGTCCCAAGCGCTCGCCGCAGCCGTTACGGACGAGGTGTCGTTGATGGCGGTGCCAGCAAACAGGCCAAAGCCCTCGTTGGTCAGTCCGAGCATACCGCCGAGCGTTGGAAACACGAGCGCCGCGATAACGTTAAACAGGAAGATGACCGAAATAGCCTGGGCAATCTCGCGATCGTCGGCATCGATGACGGGCGCGGTCGCGGCGATGGCAGAACCGCCGCAAATCGACGAACCCACACCCACAAGCGTCGCGATCTTACCCGGCACGTTCATGACGCGGCAGAGCACAAAGGCAATGACAAGCGAGGTCGAGATCGTCGCCACGATAATCGGCAGCGACTGGGCACCCTTGGACAGAATCTGGGAGAGGTTCATGCCAAAGCCAAGCAGGATAACCGCGTACTGCAAGACTTTTTTGGACGTATAGGTGACGCCGGCGGCGAGCTGTTCGCGACGATTCTTGGGAAAGACGAGCGCCAGGACCATGCCAAAGAGGATGGCAAATACCGGCCCGCCGACCACCTCAATTTGTTTGCCGAGCAACGTCGCGGGAATGGCGACGATCAGGCAGAATAAGACGCCCTTCCAGCGCTCGCGTACGGTATTCGCCAGTTGCATATGGGATTCCTTCTTTCTATTTCACGTTTGCGACGGCTTATGATACGGCAACGTTGAGCACATCCATGCGCAAACACAGACCAAGATGCCGCAATAGTTCTTGGGCAACAGTCGAATTACCCACCGCGGAGAGCTGATTCGCGGCATAATTAACAGCTGACATATCAGTGTGATACAACGGTTGCGAGGCACTATGGAAGAATCGATGCACGTCGGCGAGCAGGAAACGAGCCTACAGGACCAGTCCTACCACACTATTCGACGCAAAATCGTCTACCTGGACTACAAGCCGGGCGAAAAGCTGGGCGTCAAGCAACTTTGCGACGACCTGGATATGGGTCGCACGCCCGTGCGCGAGGCTTTGGTTCGCTTGGCGCAGGAAGGCCTGGTGCGCACCGTGCCCCAGAGCGGCACCTACGTCTCACCCATCAACCTCACCCTTGCCGAGAGTGCCTGTTACATCCGCGAGCATCTGGAAAAGCAGGTGATTGTGGAGTGCTGTGCGCGCGCCACGTCGACCGGCATCGAGCAGCTCGACCGCGCCATCGTGCTGCAGGAAAAGGCCATGGCCGAAGAGGATCGCATCGGCTTCTTTTTGAGCGACAACCTCATGCATCACATGATTTTTAGCATCGCATGTCGCAGCACCGTGTGGTCGTGGCTCGAAGAGACCAATGCCGACCTGGAGCGCTTCCGCTGGCTGCGCGCCGCCACGCAGGTTCTCGACAATCAGGACATCGTGAACGAGCACAAGCAGATTCGCCGCGCTATCGCCGGTCGCGACCCCATCGAAGCGAGCTTTTTGGTCAGCAAGCACCTGCACATGATGTTCCGCAACCAAACCGAGGTTCTGGACCAGTTCCCCGAGTACTTCGAGACCAGCAAGCTCCGCTAACCTGCCAAAAAGGGACAGGTTTATTTTGGCAGGTTTTATCTGGGCAAATGCAACAAGGCCCGGCTCCGCTGCAACGGAGCCGGGCCCTTCTTGTTAGCGCGTTTCGACAACGGAGCACCTGATGTCAGTCACCAACAGCGAGCGAGCCGCATTTGCGCCAAGGTGACGTGAAATGAGAGGGCGCTGACCTTCTGGTCGCGCCCTCGAAATTGAACGTCAGATTGGCGTGAATGCGGCTCGCGCAGCGTCGAGCAGTTCCGGCGTTTGGTAAAACGCCGGAACAACAATTACTCGACGGTCACGCTCTTAGCGAGGTTTCGAGGTTGGTCAACGTCGCAGCCGCGCAGGATGGCGACCTCGCGGGCGAGCAGCTGCAGGGGAACGCTCGCCGTGATGGGGCTGAACACGTCGCGGACGGCCGGCACACGAATGATGCAGTCGGCAATCTTGTTGATTTCCTCGTCACCCTCGGTGGCAACGACGATAACCTTGGCGCCGCGCGCCTTGCACTCCATGAGGTTCGACACGGTCTTGTCGTAGGTGGCACTCTTGGTGGCCACAGCGATGACAGGGAAGCCCGGGTCGATCAGGGCAATGGGGCCGTGCTTCATCTCGCCGGCGGCGTAGGCCTCGGCATGCAGGTAGCTGACCTCCTTGAGCTTGAGCGCGCCCTCGTAGGAAATAGCGGCACCCATGCCGCGGCCCACGAACAGCGCCGACTGCGCGTCCTTGCACAGCAGGGCGGCCTCATGAACGGCCTCGGTCTGGGTATCCAAAATCCACTGGATCTGCTCGGCCGTATCGGAAAGCTCGCGGAACAGCATGCGCGCCTGTTTGGTGGTCAGACGGTACTTAACCTGCGCCAGCAGCAGAGCCAGCAGCGTAAGGCTCACGACCTGACCGATAAAGCTCTTGGTCGAGGCGACCGCGATCTCCTTGTTGGCCTTGGTGTAGATGACGCCGTCGCTCTCACGCGCCACCGGGCTGCCCACCACGTTGGTGATGCCGAAGACCTTGGCGCCCTTGATGCGCGCGTCGCGAATGGCGGCAAGGGTGTCGGCCGTCTCGCCCGACTGGGACACAGCCACGACAAGCGTCGTCGGCGTGATGATGGGATTGCGATAGCGGAACTCGCTGGCCGCCTCAACCTCGGTGGGGATGCGAGCCCAGCCCTCAATAAGGTTCTTGGCGATGAGGCCAGCGTGATAGCTAGTGCCGCAAGCGATCACGTAGACGCGGTCGATATCGTTGAGCTCCTCGAGCGAAAGGCCCAGCTCGTCGATATCGAGCTCGCCGGCGGGGGTCATACGGCCCACCAGCGTATCGCGCACGACGCGCGGCTGCTCGTGGATTTCCTTGAGCATAAAGTCGGGATAACCGCCCTTTTCTGCCATGTCCAGGTCCCAGTCGATGTGGGTGACCTTGGGCTCGATAACGTTGCCGGCCTCGTCGGTGTACTCGACGCCCGCGGGCGTGAGCTTGGCAAACTGACCGTCCTCGAGCACCACGACATCGCGGGTGGCGTCGATGAGCGCGATGACATCGGAAGCAACATAGGAGCCGGTTTCGCCCACGCCGACTACGATCGGGGAATCCTTGCGGGCCACGGCGATCACGCCGGGCTCGTCAGCGCACACGGCGGCCAGACCATAGGCACCGACCACGTGGGTGCAAGCCTCGCGCACGGAGGCCATCAGGTCGTGCGTCTCGGCATAAGCCTCTTCGATCAGATGCGCGAAGACCTCGGTATCGGTCTCGCTCTTAAAGTGGTGGCCGCGGCCCTCCAGCTCTTCGCGCAGCTCGGCGAAGTTCTCGATGATGCCGTTGTGGACGATGGCGATACGACCGTCGCAGCTGGTGTGGGGATGGGCGTTAACGACGGAGGGCTTGCCGTGGGTGGCCCAACGGGTGTGGCCGATACCGCAGGTAGCGTCGCTGTCGATGTTGGAAAGCTCGCTCTCCAGGCCCGCGACCTTGCCCACGCGGCGGATGACGTCGAGGTGCGCCGCGGCGCCCTCACCCACCTCGAGCGCGACGCCCGAGGAGTCATAGCCGCGATACTCCATACGCTTGAGGCCCGTGACCAGGATGTTCTTTGCAATATCAGAGCCGGTGTAGCCGACAATTCCGCACATAGGATAAATCCCTTCGTTCGCGTGACTGCAAGACGTCCACGCACAGGGGGCGCTGAGACGTATAACGTTCGAGTATTGTACTCACGCAAGCGCAAGCTGATATACCAGAAGTGGTATCTCAACTTAGATACCACCCGATGCACACATGCCCAGCCGGTCCAAACCGCCACAATGGGGACAGGAACCTTTGTGGTGGTTTGGACCGGGGCGGCGGCCTATCCCGGCGAAAGATCTCGATCTGTAACATCTGGGCCGCAATAAGCCGGCTTAGTGTTACAGATCGAGACATTACGGTTCGGCCCCTGCACTATGTCTCGATCTGTAACAGGTAGAGCCGGTTTTGCCGTCCAGATGTTACAGATCGAGACAATTGAAGGCCCGGGCAGCTCAAGCCACCACAAAGGTGCCTGCCCCCTTCGTGGTGGTCGCGCTGGCAACGGCGTTTCCCCAGATAAAACCTGCCAAAATAAACCTGTCCCTAATTGGCAGGTTTTGACACCCTGGGGGCGGGCGATGCTACAATCGGACTTGTACTTGAAACGCATCAAAGGGGCCGCCATGGCAAAGGTAAAAATCAGCGACGTCGCGCGCGAGGCCGGGGTTTCGTTGGGCACGGTTTCCAACGCGCTCAACCACCCCGAAAAGCTGCGCCCCGAGACCCTCAAGCTCATCAACGAGACCATCAATCGCCTTGGCTACCTGCCCAACCAAAGCGCTCGCCAGCTGGCCGGCGGCACCACTAAGTCCTTTGGCCTTGTCCTCCCCCGTCTCGATCACGGCTTTTCGCTCCAGATTGCCAGCGGTGCCCACAACGAGGCACGCAAGCACGGCTATGACTTGCTCATCGCCAATGCCGATAACGACGATATTCTCGAGGATCATTACCTGCGCTATTTTATGGGCACGCAGATGTCCGGCGTCATGGTTCAGCCCATGGCGTCCCTCGATTGGCACCCCGCCATGACCAAGATTCCCGTCCCCATCGTCCATCTGGACGTCCATTGTTCAGAACCCGGTTACTACGTGGCCGCCGACAACGAGGCACAGGGGCGCATTATCGCCGAGCTCGCCATCGCCCGCGGCGCACACCGCATCGTCGTTGTAGGCCGAGCGGCATTTATGCAGCTCACCCTGCGCGTCCTTGGCATCCACAAGGCACTTGCCCTGCATCCCGATATCAAAATTGAGGTCATCGATGCCGGAGAGTGGAATACCGCAGCCGACGGCTACAGCATCGGTACCCAGATTGCCGAACGCCCTGCTGACGAGCGCCCCGATTTTGTCATCGGCCTGACCGACGTATTGGCCTCGGGCGTTATCTCGGCGCTGACCGACAAGGGCATTTCCGTCCCCGGCCAGATTCTTGTTGCCGGCTGCGATGGCAACCCGCTTGCCTGGAGCGGATCGGTCCCCCTCACCACGGTAGCACCACCGGGCTACGAGATCGGCCGCAAGGGCGTGCAGCTGCTCATGGAACAAATCGAGGATAAACCTGCCGCCAAGACCAAACGAGTCCGCATCGGCTCCGCCGCGCGCACCGTCACCACGGTCACGGCCACCGAGGACATTAACCGTCAGGAGCTCGTGCGCCCCTTCTTGCTCGAGCGCGTAAGCACCCAAAAGGCCGAGCAGCACCCGACGGGCCCATCCGCGGCCCCTATAACCGACATCAACCTGGGCGCCTACTTGTAACAAAAAACGCCGCAACGAAACAGGCCCGCTGCGGCGTTTTTTACTGGCCCCATGTGCCCTCCCCGTTTAGCCGGACCTGCAGCTACGGATATTTATGGAATGTAATCCATTTTTCATTAACTTTTTTGCAAAAATGTATTCAATTCCATTTTTAGAACAGTGCCTCCGCGCAGGCGCCGTTACCGTCACCGTCCTGCGGGATCGGGCGCGGGGCATGGCGACTCGCGGCAAACGCTAGCGCACAGCCTTGACCGCCGCCGGCAGATCGAACAGCGTATCGAGCACGGCCTCGCAGCCGTCCACCACGTCCTGCGGCAGCGGCACGATATCGGGGACGGCAAAGACGTGGCAGCCGGCCGTGATGCCCGAGACGCAGCCGTTGCGGGAATCCTCGACCACGGCGCACTCCTCGGGGGCAAAGCCCGCGCGCTCGCAGGCGAGCAGGTACATCTCGGGGTCGGGCTTGCCGTGCACGACGTCCTCGCCGCAGGTCACCGTCTCAAACTTGTCAAAGAGGCCAACCGTCTTAAGGTTGCGTTCGGCGGTAACGTGGCGCGACGACGTCGCAAGGCCCACGTGATAGCCCGCAGCCAGCAGCTCGTCGATGCACTCGGCGGCACCGTCCTTAAGCTCCAGATCGGTCTTGACCATCTCGTCGCGAATCTCCCTATGGCGACGATAGATTGCCTCAGCGGTTTCGCAGCTGCCGTAATGCTCATCAAGGATCTCCATGACATCGGGCAGCGTGCGACCGATAAACTGATGGATCAGCGCATCATCAATCGCGAATCCCAGCTCGGCCGCGCCCGCCTTCCACGCCTTGATACCCAAACGCTCGGTATCGACCAGCGTTCCGTCCATGTCAAAAATAACGGCCTTGATCATATCGGTCCCCCATCTCTTCGCACTGCTGTACTCCCGCAACTTTACCGCACCTGTAAACTTGTATATAACGTATATAGCATATTGCACTTCCGTTACATAGATAGAAGTCTTATGACAAGCAGTCCAGTAGGATTATAGTTTTCGACCGAGTACATATTGGTAAGGATCAATTCATGCTTTCAGACACCACCGCACCCGCAGAGGGGCTTCAGGACAAACTCGCAGCGCTCGAGCAGCTGCTTTTAGCATACGGACGCGTCGCCATCGGCTTTTCCGGTGGCGTCGACAGCAGCTTTTTGGCCGCGGTCTGCGCCCGCATCATGCCCGCCAGCACGCTTCTCGTTCACCTCACCACGCCGTTCATCGGCACGCCCGAGCAGGCTTCGTTTGAGCGGGCGGTTGACGGGCAGGCCGATGAGGGGCCACATTTCAAGCTCCCCGTGCTCAACCTCTCGGTCGATCAGCTGCAGCTCCCCCAGGTAGCCTGCAACGACGCCGACCGCTGCTACCACTGCAAGCGCGCCGGCTTTACCGCCATCGTCAACCACGCAAGGTCGCTGGGCTTTCCCACCGTCATCGACGGCAGCAACGCAAGCGACCGCGGCGACTACCGCCCCGGCATGCGCGCCGCCCAGGAGCTCGGCGTGCGCTCGCCGCTTATGGAGGTCGGCTTTACCAAGGACGAGGAGCGCGAGCTGCTACGCGCCTGGGGCTATCCCGTCTGGAACCTGCCGGCAGGAGCCTGCCTGGCCACGCGAGTCCCCACGGGCGAGGAGCTCACGCGCGAGAAGGTCGATGTAATCCGCACCTGTGAGGACTACCTGCACGACCTTGGCCTGGACCAGGTCCGCGCACGCCTCGTCGGCGGCTGCATGCATATCGAGGCCGCGCCGGCAGACGTCGCCAAGATCGCCGCCCTCAGCGGTGCCGCCGTCGACGCCGAAGGCAAGACCCCGCTGCCCGCCGCCATCGAGTCCACGCTGCGCGAGCTGGGCTGCGGCCATATCTCCCCCGAGGTCACCCCCTACATCCACGGCAACATGAACCAGTAACCTACCAAAAAGGGACGGGTTTATTTTGGCAGGTTTTATCTGGGGAAACGCAGACAGGGCCGCGACGCCTATAGCGTCGCGGCCCTTTTCCTTGGAGAAGGATCGATTAATGGAACGGAGAGCCCGTTCTAGCCCTCGAGCCCGGCGTTGATGAGCTCGGCAATCTCGACAGGATCGGTGCTTTCGCGCACCCTGTCACGGAAGCCAGCATCCATCAGCATCACGGCAGCCTTGGAGAGCAGACGCAGGTGCGTGGTTCCCGCTTCGCCGGCGGGCACGTACAGCGCGAGCGCCACATCGACGGGCACGCCATCAAAGCTCGGCCACTCAACAGGCTCGGACAGCTTGAGCACGGCCACGCCCGGCGTATGGATCGCATCGCTCTTGGCATGCGGAACGGCAAAACCGGCGACGAGGCCAGTCTCGGCCTCGTTTTCGCGAGCAATAAAAGCCGCCTCTACAGCAGACGCGTCATCGGCAAAACCAAGCTCAACAGCCTGCTCGGACAGATAATGCAGCGCGTCCTCGCGCGAGGCGGCGGCGTGGCCAATCGTCACTTGGTTGGCAGATACAAACCCCATGGAAAGCCTTCCTTACAACACGGACCTGACCGCAGCTTCGATGCCGTCGGCGTCCAAACCGTACTTATGCAGCAAATCGACCGCAGGGCCGGACTCGCCGTACACATCGCGCACGCCGACGCGACGCATCGGCACTGGATGCTGCTCCGCGAGCACCGAGGCAACGGTCTCGCCAAGACCACCGATAATCGAATGCTCCTCGGCGGTGACCACGCGACCGGTCTTCTTGGCGCTGGCAACCACCAAACGCTCATCGAGCGGTTTGATCGTATGCATGTTGATGACCTCAGCATCGATGCCGTCGGCAGCGAGCGCCTCGGCAGCAGCGAGTGCCTCAGCGACCATGAGACCGCACGCGACGATCGTGACATCAGAGCCCTCCCGTACAACAACACCGCGGCCGATCTTGAACTCGTAGTCCTCGTGATCGTTGATGACCGGTGTTGCCAGGCGGCCGAAGCGCATGTAGACCGGCCCCTCAAACTCATAGGCGGCGCGCACACAGGCGCGGGCCTCGACATCGTCGGCGGGAACGACCACCGTCATACCCGGAATCGTACGCATGAGTGCGATATCCTCGCAGCACTGGTGCGTGGCGCCGTCCTCGCCCACCGAAATGCCGGCATGGGTGGCGCCAATCTTGACGTTGAGGTGCGGGTAGCCAATGGAATTGCGGACCTGCTCGTAGGCGCGACCGGCGGCAAACATCGCAAAGGTGCTCGCAAAAGCAACGCGGCCCGTGGTCGCGATGCCGGCGGCAAGACCCATCAGGTTGCTCTCGGCGATGCCGGCATCGTAAAAGCGCTCAGGATGGGCAGTCTTAAACTTACCCGTCTGCGTAGCGGCAGCCAGGTCGGCATCGAGCACTACAAAGTCATCGTGCTCATTGCCCAGCTCGACGAGTGCCTCGCCGTAGCTTACGCGCGTGGCGACTTTTTTGACCTCTGCCATTAGAGTTCCTCTCCTGCTGCCGCGAGCTCGGCCATGGCCTGCTCAAACTGCTCGTCATTGGGCGCCTTGCCATGCCAGCCAACCTGGTTCTCCATAAAGGAGACGCCTTTGCCCTTCACCGTCTCGGCGATGATAGCGACGGGCGCGCCGGTCACCTCGCGAGCTTCGGCGAAAGCCGCCTCAATCTGCGCCATGTCGTTGCCATCGGCTAGCTCTATCACATGCCACTTAAAGGCGCGGAACTTGTCGGCAAGCGGCATGGCCGAGTTGACTTCATCGATCGTGCCGTCAATCTGCAAGCCGTTGTGGTCGACGACGGCAACAAGATTGTCGAGCGCATGGTTGCCGGCAAACATAGCCGCCTCCCACACCTGGCCTTCCTCGCACTCACCGTCGCCCAGCAACGTGTAGACACGGTAGCTGTCGCCCCAGTGCTTAGCGGCAAGCGCCATTCCAACTGCAGCAGAGATGCCCTGACCGAGCGAGCCGGTGGACATATCGATGCCTGGGGTATCGTTCATGTTGGGATGGCCCTGCAGTCGGCTGCCAATATGGCGGAGCGTCTCGAGCTCTTCGACGGGAAAATAGCCGCGATTTGCCAACACCGAATACAGGCCCGGCGCCGCGTGACCCTTGGAGAGCACAAAGCGGTCGCGATCGGCCTTGTGAGGGTCGGCAGGATCGATATTCATTTCCTCAAAGTACAGATACGTCATGATGTCGGCTGCACCGAGCGATCCACCCGGATGTCCCGACTTGGCCGCGTGAACCGCAGTCACGACACCCTTCCTGACCTCATTGGCGACCTTCGCCAGCTCCTGGTTGGTCATACGAATTCCTCTCTTGAGAACAACCCCGGCACCGGATGGCGCGATGCCGAGGGCAACCCGGTCGTTAAGCCTGAGCGACGACCTTCTGCCAGTCAGCCTCAAAAGAGGCGAGGCCCTGGTCGGTCAGCGGGTGATGCAGGCACTTCTTGAGAGCGGCCATGGGCACGGTCGCGATGTCGGCGCCAAGAAGAGCCGCCTGGGTCACGTGGTTGGGCGTGCGGACCGAAGCGGTGATGATCTCGACGGTGTCGTCGACGTTCTTGCCGGTCCAGTCATAGTTCTTGATGCATGTCACGACATTGTCGAGCTGCGAGATGCCGTCCTCGGCGATGTCGTCAAAGCGGCCGACAAACGGGCTGATGTAGCGGGCACCGGCGTTGGCGGCCATGAGGGCCTGCGTCGGCGAGAAAACAAGCGTCATGTTGACGCGCACGCCCGCATCGGCCAGGGCGCGGCAGGCGGCGAGGCCGGCCTCGCACACGGGAAGCTTGACCACGATGTTGGGAGCCAGGGCGGCAAGACGCTTGCCCTCCTCGATCATGCCCTCGGCAGTGGTCGCGGTGGACTCAGCAGACACGGGCAGGCCCTCGCAGAGCTCGGCAATCTTGAGCATATGGGGCTCAAAGTCGGCGAGCTTGCCGCCGGTCTTGGCGTACAGGGACGGGTTGGTGGTGACGCCGGCAAGGCAGCCCCAGCTCTTGGCCTCGGCGATCTCGTCAAGGTTGGCGGTATCGATAAAGAACTTCATGGTGCAAACTCCTTCTAAGGAATCCAAAACTCAAAAAATAGGACAAAGGGGATGTCCCTTTGTCCTATGTGCCGGGCCTGCAGCTGGGACATGCCCCAGGCCCGGCGTCGTGTAGGAAAAGCTACTTAGAGAGCCTTCTCGATGCGGCTCGTGACGCCCTTGAGGTTAAGACCGACGACGTACTGCTTGATCGGGCGCTTGATGTGCTCGATCACAAAGCGCTTGCCGTCAATGTCCTGGGCAGCGAGGTTGCGATAGAGCTTCTCGACCTGCCCCTTGACCTCGGGATCGTTGAACGCGTAGTGGCCGGAGACATCCAGAATCTTCAGGCTGAGCTCGTCGTCGGCCAGAATGTCGTCAACCTGCAGGTTGACATCGTCGCCGGTCATCCACTTGCGCCAGCGCTCGGTCTTGATGGCCTTGACCAGCAGCGTGTGATACAGATCGGAGGGATCGTCGCACAGGCCGTTGTCGACCAGAATCTGCTCGGTAGCGCAGAGCTTGAGGTAAGCGCGGGTCTCCTCGGTGCCGTACTGAGGGGCGACATTGGAAGCGGTCACGTGTGCCGGGATGTGCTCGAGCAGCGTCGCGTCGTCCAGGTAGTCGGCGTTGTGCTCCTTCAGGCCCACGCCGTAGCGCTTGGCCATGTCGGCGAGCTCGCGGGCATTCTTAAAGTTGTAATGACCGACCTGCTCGGTCCAACGGGTGAGCGTACCGGTCTGGCCGACGATAAAGGTGGGCATGGGGCAGCCGCGCTTCTCGAGCTCGGGCTGCAGCTGAGAAATGAACTCCTCGTACTTGTCGGTGGAGGTCAGGCCGCCATTGGTCTCCTCGGTACCGACCTCATAGGCAACCTCGGGCAGGTTATGCTCGCGACGGTACTGCTCAAGATAGTCGATAAGATCGATCGTGCGGCGAAGCACCACGTCGAGCGGAATAACCTTGCCGATCTGATAGGGGTCCTTGGTGGGGTCGACCATCAGCAGGTCAAAGCCTGCCTCCATGTCGGCGACAAAGGACTTGCGGGCGAGCTCCATGGCCTCGTCCTCGGGCAGGTGGGCGTTACGCTCCTCGTCGCGCTGCCACGGACCGCCGTGATCGCGGCACAGGTAGTACGGACCGGTATAGCCCACCTCGTCGGCAACCTTCTTAATGTCGGCGGCAAAGCGCGTCTGGTCCCAACCGTTGACGTAGCCGGCGCCCATCTCGTCCATATCGACCTGGTTGCGGCTAGCGATAAACATGGGCGGGAAATCCTCGTCCTTGGCAAGCTCGAACACGGCCTGAATCAGGTTGGGGCTCATGGGGCCAATGCCGACCATGGTTGCGTGATCGCCGCTGTCCTGCAGCTTGAGCATGCCCTGAACGGCCTGGCGGATGGTGAGGTTGGACATTTTGTTCTCCTTCTCCAGAGGATTTTTGACAAAAGTTCCCTGGGACCCAGATGTGGGCCCTATCAGTGCGGATGGATTTTGTTGTGTAGGGGCGGTTGTGCGGAGTCAAATCCATCCCCCCGCACAACCGGAGTCCTTAAAGGTTTACTTGGCCTGCTTATCGAGCGTGGGCTTCATGGCAATCAGGATTGCAGCGGCGACCAAGGAGCCAATCACGATGTCCAGGCAGAACAGCGCGACGTTGTTGGTGGCCAGGGCGACAATAAAGCCACCATGCGGAACATAGCAGTCGATGCCCTGGAAGGCGGCAAGCGCCGCGCCCACGGCAGAGCCGATGCAAATGCCGGGCAGGGTGTGGCCAAGATCCTTGACCGCGAAGGGAATAGCGCCCTCGGTAATACCGATGCAGCCCATGAACAGCGCAGAGATGCCCATCTGACGGTCAGCGTCATCGAACTTGTTCTTGGCGATGAGCGCAGCGAGGCCGCAAGCAATCGGGGGAATGGCGACGGCGACGCGGAACATACCGTTGGGGCCGTAGATGCCGGAGGCCATGATGGCCATGGTAAAGGTCGAAGCGGTCTTGTTGATGGGGCCACCCATATCGAAAGCGGTCATAACGCCAATGACCAGGCCCAGGACGACGGCGGAGCCGCCCTGCAGGCTGCCGAGCACGCTGGTGAGCCAATCCATCACAAAGCCAAGCGGCGTGGCCAGGATGTAGATGTAAGCCATGCCCAGGACGAGCGAGGTCAGAATCGGGATGATCAGAATGGGCATGATGGTCTGGATGGTGTTGTTGACCTTCCAGGTCTTCATCCAGCGGACAAAGTAACCGCAGATGACAGCCATGATCATGGCGCCCAAGAAGCCGGTCGAAACGCTGTTGCCGCTCGGGGTGACGACGGCGTTGTTAACCAAGTAGCCCAGGACGAAGCCGGGGGCAAGTGCGGGCTTACCGGCCATCGAGTAGGCGATGTATGCCGCAAGCACCGGAATCATCATAGAGATGCCGGCCATGCCGATAGTGTTAAGGCTCACCATCAACGGGTTGGTGACCTCCATGCCGCTAGCACCGGCAGTACCGGATGCCAACGAGAAGGCGAGGAACACGCCACCGATAACGACGATGGGGATAAAATAGGAAACGCCGGTATTGAATGCATTGAGCAGCGTCTTGCCAGGGTCGGCAAAGATGGACTGCTTGGACGCCGGTGTCGGGGCCTGCGGGGCAGCGGAGACGGCCTTCTTCTCTGCCTTGGCCTCGGCCTTGGACGCGTCAACGGCACCGCCCGTCGCCTTGATGATCTCGACAGCCTGGTCGATAATCTTTACCGGATCGGCGATTACATCCGAGGTGCCGACCTTGAGGAACTTGCCCTCGGCCATCTTTTGCTCAAAACGGTCCTCGTTCTCGACACCCACGTCGACGGACTCGAGCACCAGGTCGGCGGAATCAACGTCTTCCTGCGTGAGCTCATTCTCGATACCCAGACCACCCTGAGCCTCGACTTTGCACTCGATGCCACGAGCGGCGCATTCATCCTGAATCGCCTTCTGGGCCATATACGTGTGGGCGATACCCACGGTACAGGCGGCAACGCCTACGATCTTCATTGCTTCCCTCTTTTCATAGAGTTGCGTGCGCAAGACACCGTTTGCGGAGGCCTCCGGAGCATCCCCTGCCGTTTGGACTTGCTGTCTTTTCGACAAGACCAATATAGGTGCTCGTTTTTCTTAATGCCAGTTTATTTCGGTAAACGCGCAGGTCAGAGCGATGGTTACGCTATTTAGTTATGCGTTTAACTAAAAATGAATCCTGCGATTTTACCCTCGATTTCAAAAGTCAAGAAGTATTTGATTTTCTCGGTAGACGGCAGATGCGCATGCCGGTCACAAATTTCGACCCCACCCATATACCGCATTTGTTGCATACTCATATGAAAGGAAAAAGTCGCTCACCAAAGCGCATCCCTCACCAAGACTCAAAGTCATCATGTTGGAAAATGCTCATCTGTCGGAAGGAGTCGCTGTGGCAAAACAGCGCGTTACGATCGCAGACGTCGCTCGAGAGGCGGGAACCTCGACGGCAAGCGTCTCGTATTACCTCAACGACAAACGAGAAAAGCTTAGCGAGAAGACGCAGGCAAAGATTGCGCGCGTCATCAAGGAACTCGGATACGTTCCCAACGCCCAAGCGCAAACGCTCACCGGCAAGCAAACCCACGTCATCGCCATCATCATCTTGGATAACACCAACAAATGGGCAGGCCTCGTCCTCAACGGCATGGAGCAGGTCATGCTCCCCGCGGGCTACCAGACGGTCGTTTGCACGAGCAACTTTAATCCCGAGACCGAGCTCATGTATGTCGACAAAATGCTCTCACTGGGCGTCGATGGTTTTATCATCCAGCCCACGGCAAATTTCAAGGCAGTCCACGACCGCATCAAGCGCGCCGACAAGCCCGTCGTCTTTTTTGACGCGGCCATCTACAGCCCAGGCACCAGCTGGATCAAAACCAACCTCTACGACGGCGTGTACAATGCCACGCAGGCGCTTCTCGACGCCGGCTACGAAGACTTCTTTTCCATCGCCGCCAACATGACCGAAATGCGCACTCGCATGGAACGTTTTCAGGGATATGCCGAGGCATTGGCCGCGAATGGGCAGCTCTACAAAGCCATCCCCATCGATCACAACAAGCCGTCAATCAACGAGCTTACCGAATACTTTAAATACAAGTTCAACCCCGCCAAGCGCACGCTCATCTTCGTACAAAACCAATGGGCGCTTCCCCGTGTCTACAAGGCCCTCCAACCCATGGCCCATCTACTTCCGCAGCAAATAGGTCTTTTGGGACTCAACTGCGAAGACTGGACCAACCTCACCACGCCGACCGTCTCCACGATCATCGAGCCCGTCGACCAGGAAGGCAGGGAGGCGGCCGAGATGCTGCTCGCCTTGCTTGATGGCAGCAGCCAACCCGGCGAGCAGCGCATTCTCGAGTGCAAGCTCAACTGGCTCGACTCCACCTCGATCTAGCCATACGTCAAATATGAAGCAAATGAACCAGTAGCGTTTGTCCCAAATCTTAAGTATTTGTTCGACAGAACGGCCTCTGCCGGCTCCTGCTAGACTGGTAGATTCCCAACCGTCCATCCAGGAGCCTCAATGTCGCGCAAGTCCGCCTACAAGCAAGTACTTTCCATCGGCACCGCCGTGGTGCTGGGGTTTGCGCTGTTCACAGGGTCGCTCGACGGAGCGCCCAAGCTGCTCTCGCCGCAAAGCGATGAGCAGGCGGCTGCTCTGGCCGAGAAGCAAAGCGAGAGCCCCAACCGCACCGACGACGAAGCGGACTTGGTCGCCCGGCTCGAATCGGGAACAGCGAGCTCCACGGACTCCGAAGATGATCAGGACTCCGGCGATGGCTCTGAATCCGCCACGACCGACACCGCTGACGATGCCTCTTCAAACGTCACCCCCATCGACGAGGTCGAAAACCCCGATCTCGACCGCGCCCGCGGCGTATATCTCAGCAGCATTCCCGACTACGCCGGCAACCCCTACGTTGCCCTTCGCGCCGACAGCACGCACCCGTTGGGCACGCCATCATTCACGCTCGACGAATACGAGCGAGCTACCGAAGAGGGCTGCTTTAAGAAGTTCTCCAAGCTCGATAGCCTGGGCCGCACCCGCAAGGCACTCGCCTGCGTGGGTCCCGAATCGCTCGGTCAGGGCAAGCGCGGCGATATCTCGCGTATCCATCCCGCCGGGTGGCACCAGCAGCGCTACGGCTTTATTCCGGGTCAGAGCCTCTACAACCGCTGCCACCTTATCGCCTGGTCGCTCTGCGGCGAAAACGCCAACCGCAAGAATCTGCTCACCGGCACGCGCTATCTCAACGAAACGGGTATGCTGCCGTTTGAAGAGCAGATCCTCGACTACATCCACGACACAGGCAACCATGTGCTCTACCGCGTCACGCCCATGTATAACGAAGAGGAGCTCGTCTGCCGCGGCGTGCGCCTTGAGGCGCAATCGGTCGAGGACCACGGCAAGGCCCTCTGCTTCCACGTATATTGCTACAATCTGCAGCCGCACGTGCAGATCGACTACGCCACCGGCCGCAACCAGGCCTCGGGGGACTAGGGCCGACCAAGCTGCCCCAAAACCTAAAATGATCCGTTTTCCTCCGCCCCCCCAGGGATCAAAAAGGGCCGCCCCGGATTACCCGGAGCGGCCCTTGCATCGGCATGTATGTTGCAGGCAAAGTCCCACGCTACTTGGCGCGGCTCTCCTCATAGCGCTCGACCAGTTTGGCCTGAACGTCATAGGGAACCTGCTCGTAGCCGGCGGGCTTCATGGTAAAGTCGCCCGTGCCGCGCGTGATGGAGCGCAGACGCGTCGAGTAATCCGTCAGCTCGGCCAGCGGCGCTTGAGCGATGACCACGGTGTCTCCGCGCTCATCGGTCTCCATGCCCGTCACGCGACCGCGCGAGGCCGAGATGTCGCCCATCACGGCGCCGGCGTAGCTCTCGGGGATCGTCACCGTGATTTCCTCGATGGGCTCCAGCACCACCGGGTCGGCATCGGCGCATGCCTTGCGCAGGCCGATGCGAGCCGCCGCGCGGAACGCCATCTCGTTGGAGTCGACGCTGTGATACGAGCCGTCGTACACAGCCACGCGAATGCCCGTGAGCGGGTAGCCGGCAATAATACCGTCCTTCATGGTCTCCTGGACGCCCTTGTCCACGGCGGGAATCAGCGAGCGCGGGATGCGGCCACCCACGACCTCGTCCACGAACTCATAGCCGTCGCTCGTGCCGTCGGGCCCAATGAGCGGCTCCACGCGCAGCCAGCAGTCGCCGTACTGACCGGCGCCGCCGGTCTGCTTCTTGTGGCGACCCTGGGCGCTCGCCGTGCGGCGGATGGTCTCGCGATACGGAATGCGGATCGGCACGCTCTTGGCGGCGACCTTGGTGCGATCCTCCAAACGGTTGAGCAGCACCGAAACCTGCGCCTCACCCACGGCGGAGATGATAGTCTGGCCCGTCTCCTCGTCACGATCGATGCTCATGGTCGGATCAGCCTTGCACGCCTTCTCGATAAACGTGTAGAGCTTCTCCTCGTCGCCGCGGTTCTCGGCCTCGATGGCAATGCGGTACTGCGAGTTGGGGAACTTAAACGCCGCTGCCTCGACCTTACCGGTAATGGAGAGCGTGTCACCCGTCTCTGCCGCCAACTTTGGCGCCACGATAATGTCGCCGGCATAGGCGTGACCGACCTCGGTCATGTCGCGGCCGCACATCACATACAGGTGAGCCAAACGATCGCTCTTGCGGGTACGCGCGTTGACCAACTCAAGACCCGGCTCAAGCGTGCCCGTCAGCACCTTGATAAAGCTGATGCGGCCCTGCTGCGGATCGGCCAGCGTCTTAAACACAAACGCCACCGGACGGTCATCGTCACTCGAAATCTTAAGCGAATCACCGTCGATGAGCGGCATCTCGCCGTAGTCGGTCGGCGCCGGGAAGTACGTGGCGATGTCGTCCATCAGCGAGTTGACGCCCTGCTCCTTAATGCAATCGCCCGCAAAGACCGGCACAAAGATGCGCTCGGCGATCGCCTTAGACAGCAGGCCTTCAAGCTCCTCCTGCGTCAGCGTCTCCTCGCCTTCCAGGTATTTCATCATCAGCTCGTCGTCAGCCTCGGCCACCAGCTCGCACAGATGGTCATGGGCCTCCTCGGCCTGGGCACGATACTCATCGGGAATCTCCGACTCAACGGCCTCGGCGCCGTTGCAGTGGCGCGCCTTCATGCGCACCAGGTCGATGATGCCGTCAAAGTCCTCGCCCTCGCCCCAGGGAAGGGTCACGGCGCCCAGGCGCGTGCCAAAGCGCTCCTGCAGCAGGTCCATCGTGGTCGCAAAGCTGGCCTCGGAGCGCGACAGGCGGTTTACGAACACCGCACGCGCCAGGCGCAGATCCTCGGCGGCATACCAGAGCTTAACCGTCGTAGGCTGCGGGCCGGCCTCGGCGTCGACCACAAACAGGGCCGTCTCGCAGACGCTCATCGCGGCAAAGGCGTCGCCGATAAAATCGGGATAACACGGGGCATCGAGCACATTGATGCGTGCGCCCTTCCAGTCGATCGGCGCAATGGTCGTCGAAATGGAAAATGCACGCTTGACCTCTTCGGGGTCATAGTCGAGCGTGGGCTTGGTGCCGTCGTGGCCGCCAAGGCGGGCGGTCTTGCCGGAAAGGTGGAGCATGGCCTCGGCGAGTGAAGTCTTGCCCACCCCGCCTTGGCCTACGAGCACCACGTTCCTTACGTTACCGGTCTTGGGAGCACCCATGATGACCTCCTTGCAGGGCCGCGCGCAATGCGCGACGCCAACGGGGAGAGTTCGCGGTCGGTGCCATCCCGGGAGCAGCATGGTCGGCAGCCGAGCCGACTCACCCTCCAAATGTCCTATGCCACCACCCTACCCTCACGGGCGGCTGTCCATGCAGACCTTTCGGCACGCGTATGGATACAGGCGGCGAGAGGAAGAGACAGGCTTTTCAGGCAATTATTGAACCCCGTCGATGTAAACAAAAAGCCGCCACAGACCGTAAGACCTGTGGCGGCTTCGCCTCAATTGCCTCAATTAATAGTTGAGTAAATACCTGAGTCTATCCCTCGATACGGCTCAAGAACTCACGCGTGCGCTGCTCGCGCGGATGGTCGATAACCTGCTCGGCAGGTCCCTCCTCGACAATGCGACCGCCGTCCATAAAGACCACGCGGTCGGCAACATCGCGCGCAAACTGCATTGCGTGGGTCACGATTACCATCGTCATATTCTGCGCCGCCAGGTCCTTAATGACACGCAGCACCTCGGCCGTCAGCTCGGGATCGAGCGCCGAAGTCGGCTCGTCAAAGAATAAGATTTCCGGATCGAGTGCCAGGGCGCGGGCAATACTCACGCGCTGCTGCTGACCGCCCGAAAGCTCACACGGCACCTTGTTCTCGTTGCCCGTCAGCCCCATTTGCGCAATCAGCTCGTGAGCGCGGGCTTCCGCCTGCTCGCGCGGACGCTTAAGCACGCGAATCGGTGCATCGGTGATGTTTTTCATCACCGTATAGTGCGGGAACAGGTTGTAATTTTGGAACACCAGGCCGAATCGCGAGCGCGCCTGCTTGGGCACATCGCCCTTCGCATAGACCGCGCCCGAACCCGCATCCGTCGCAACGGCAAGGTCGCCAAACGAGAGCGAGCCTCCGTCGAGTGTCTCGAGCAGCGTGGCACACCGCAGCAGCGTGGACTTACCGCCGCCCGAAGGTCCGATAATCGCCACGACCTCACCGCGCTTGACCTCGAGTGAGATATCCTTGAGCACCTCATTGCCGCCAAACGCCTTGCGCGCGTTCGTTATCATCATTACCGTTCCGGACACGGGAACCTCCATGTGTTTGAGAAGTCAGCGAGCGTGTGGCTGACGAGACAATGTGCTTCGAAAGAGGAGCGCCGCGTACTTCTGTACGCAAGCGACGGTTTGAGGAGCAGATTGGCCGTCAGGCACGCGCGCAGCGTCGAGCAGTCCGCCGTTCGCTAGAACGGCGGAACGATCTAGTCATGATAATAGTCCAGCTTCTTTTCGGCGGCACCCAGCAGCATTTCGACCACAAAGTTAAAGACCCAGTAAATCAGCGCCGCGATCGCAAACGGCACCATGCTCACCTGCGAGGCGACCAGCGCCTTGGCCGTCGAGAACATCTCACCCACGCCAATGGCAAACGCCAGCGACGTGTCCTTGACCAGCGTGATGATCTCATTGCCCATCGCCGGCAGAATACGCTTGGCGACCTGCGGCATCACGATATACAGAAACGTCTGCACGCGCGAGTAGCCCAGCACCTCGGCTGCCTCGTATTGACCACGCGGAATGGACTGCAGACCCGAGCGATAGATCTCGGCAAAGTAACCGGCGTAGTTGATGATGAACGCCACGACGCACGCCGTCCACTTGGAATCGGGCGTGAGCGAAATGCCAAACACGTAGTACGGGGCAAAGTAGATGGCAAACATCTGCAGCATGAGTGGCGTACCGCGCATGACCGAAATGTAGATGCGCGCAATCCAGCGGAGCAGCGCAATTTTGCTCATGCGCATAAACGCCACGGGGATTCCCAGCGGAATCGACCCCAGCAGCGTCAGCACAAACAACTGCAAACTGACCAAGAAGCCCTGGCCAAGCATTTGCATCATGACCTGAATAGACAACCTAAGCTCTCTTTCACAGCAACAGTACAGCGGTTTTTACTCTCAAATAGGCACAGTGCCCAAGATTGCGAGCGACAAGCCCGACGAAGCGTACTTTGGTACGCGAGGAGGGTTGGAGCCGCAAGGTTGGGTGCTGCGGCTATTTGAGAACCCAGTTGTCGAAGGACAGACCGTATTCTGCATACTTGTCGCACAGGTCCTTGACCGTGCCGTCCTCGTAGAGCGCCTTGAGCGACTCGGTCACGGCATCGGCGGACTTGGTGTCGCCCTTCTTAAAGCCGACGGCGTAGTGCTCGCTGGACAGCGGCTTGTCGAGCTGCGTATAGGCATCGGGCTTGGCGGCAAGCTGATACTGGGCAATCGAAAGGTCGCAAGCCACGGCATCGACCGCGCCGCTCTCGAGCTGCATAAAGGCCGTGTTGTACTCGCCGATGGTATCGAGCATGGCAAACGTCGCGGCCAGATCCTTCTGATCGCCCTCGAGCACATCCTGCGCAGCGGAATCGGTCTGAGTGATCACGGTCTTGCCAGCGAGATCGTCCCAGCTCTTGATACCCGCGTCCTTCTTGACCACGAGCACTTGCTCGTTGAGCATGTACGGCTCGGAGAACGTGTAGCCGTCCTCACGGCCCTCCATGGTAAAGCCGTTCCAGATGCAGTTGATGGCGCCGGAGTTGAGCAGCGTATCCTTGGCGTCCCAGTCGATGGCCTCGTATTTGACCTCCCAGCCCTGCTTATCGGCAACAGCCTTGGCCAGATCGAGATCAAAGCCGGTGTACTCGCCATCGTCGCCCACAAAGCCGTACGGAGGATAGGACTTATCAAAGCCCACCACGAGCTTCTTGGACTCCGCGGCGCCCTTCACATCCTTGGCCGCGGCAGAGCCAGCAGCGGAGCCCTTGCCAGCACCACCGCCGCAACCGACAAGACCAAGGCCAAGCACCGCGGCGAGCGAGCCGGCTAGACCAACAAACTGACGACGAGACATATCGGTGTTCATGGTATTCCCCCTTGATGGCACTTTAGTTAAGTAAAGTGAGTCATGTAACGTTCAGAATCATACACTTTAGCGTGATAGAGCACAAGGCGAGTTTGCCCGCCGCGTGAGGGGTGTGGGGGGGTTAAGTTTCCTGCTCTACAGTCCTGCGCAAGACGGAAAGCACATTAAGTGCTTTCCTTTGCGTGCGGAACTCGCGATAAACTTAATTACGCGCCGCTCCCCGCCCGCGCCGGGCAAACGACGTTGGGCTTATCACTGACAGGAAATGGGCGCTTGTATATCGTCTGCTGGCTTGGCACGGTACAATACTTGCAGCTTTAATTCATGAATTAGTGGAGTTATTGATGGCAGAATCTCGTGCGGAGCGTAAGGCTCGTCGTGCTTTGATCGAGGCGGCTGAGGGGTCAAAGGAGGAGAAATCTTCTACGAAATCCAAGTCTTCTAAAGCTGCAAAAAGCAAATCGACTAAGAGCAGGGCTAAGGCCAAGCGTTCTGGCTCTCGTCGAGGCGAGGATAAGGCATCTCAGACTCGCTCCAAGCGCTCGCATAAAGATCCAGCTTCGTCTGCGCGTAAGGCTGTGGATCCCAAGTCGCCTTGTTCCATCATGCGGGCTTGTGGTGGGTGTACGGCACTCAATCGTCCTTATAAGAAGCAGTTGGCGGCCAAGCAGGCTGCTATGGAGGAGCTGTTTGCTGAGCTCTGCGAGCGCGAGGGCATTAGCGTCGACCCCATTCGCGGTATGGGAGTCACCCTGGGAGACCCGGGTAAATATCCTGCGCCGCGTGGTTTTCGTCATAAGGCTGCCACTCCGTTTGCTCCCGGTAAGGAGGGTGCTGTCCGCTGCGGCTTCTTTGAGCGCGGCACGCACAAGATCGTTGCCGTACCCGAGTGCCCTGTCGAGGCGCCGGGCGCTCGTCAGATTCTCAACGGCATCGCTCGCGAGGCCGAACGTCTGCACATTCCCGCCTTTAACGAAGACAAGCATCTGGGGCTGCTTCGCTATGCCGTCGTTCGCTGCGGCTGGCGCACCGACCAGATTATGGTCACCCTCGTGACCGCTCAGCGCGACTTGCCGCATGCGCAGGAGTTCTTTGAGGCCGTCGCCGCACTCGATCCGCATATTGTCACCGTCGCCCAAAACATCAACGGACGCCCCGGCAATGCCATCTTGGGCGAGGAGACCCGTATCGTCTATGGAGCCGAATGCATGCGCGATCAACTGCTCGGCTGCGACTTCGACATCTCCCCCACCGCGTTTTATCAGACCAACCCGCAGCAGACCGAACTGCTCTATCAACTCGCCATTGACGGTATGGATCTGCAGCAGGGTGACGTACTCATGGACGCCTATTGCGGTAGCGGAACTATCGGCCTGTGCGCAGCTAAAGATGCCCAGGACAAAGGTGCCGGCATTATGCTGCTCGGTGTAGAGCGCAACCCCGCCGGCATTGCCGACGCACGTCGCAACGCCGAGCTCAACGGCCTTACCCGTAACGCGTGGTTTATGGCTGACGATGCCACTGACCATATCCTCGATGCCGCCGACAACAACGAGCGTGTTGACGTTCTCTCCATCGACCCGCCGCGCGCCGGCTCCACACCCGAGTTCCTCGAAGCCGCTTGCGCGCTCAAGCCACGCCGCATCACCTATATCAGCTGCAATCCCGTGACCCAAGAGCGCGATCTGCACCAGCTCCTCGATGGAGGCTATCGCCTGCTCAAGATCACACCGGTCGACATGTTCCCCCATACCGACCACACCGAAACCGTCGTGGTCCTCGAGCGCCGCTAATCCACCCCAGTAGATTTTTGGGACAAGAAGGGGGCGACCCATCTGGGCCGCCCCCTTTACTTGGTTTATGAACGCCGTTACATGCCCTTGCGCAGGTCGCACACGCCGGCTGCCGCCATCTCGCGCAGCAGCGTCTCGCGATCGCGCGTCACGATCAAATCCAGCGGGAAGTGAATCTCGTCGAGCATCTTGCGCGCGTGATCGAGCTTGCCAATGGCCATGCCAATGTGGGCATCGGTCGACACGCCAATGCCAACGCCCAACTCGGCGCAGCGCTCGGCGATCTTGCGGCATACGGCCCAATGCTCAGTGTCGGCACCGTGCTCAAGACTATGGTTGTTGATCTCGATAATCTTGTGCTTGGCCTTAGCCGCCAACAGCACCTCGTCGATATCGAACGGCACGCCCGAGCGCCCCGCATGCCCCAGCATGAACACCTTGGGGTGCTCCAGGGCATTGATGTACATCTGGGTCGTTTGGGCGAGCGTCGCGCCTTCGGCAAACTGCGGGTTATGCACGCTTGCCACCAAATAATCCAAATTACGCGTCACCAAATCGAACAGCGAATGCTCACGACTATACGAATCGCCGGCGATATTGAGCGAAACGGGAATGTCCTCGCCAAACAAGCTTCCGTCCAGCGAAACGATATCGGCCTCGGCGCCGCGGAGCACCAGCACGCCGCTCCAAATGCGCGGCCAGATATCCTGGTTAATAAAGAACTGGAAACTGCACAGGTCATTGGGGCAAGGCGTAACCATCGAGCTGAAATGATCGGCGGAACCGAGCACCTGAAGGCCACGCTCCGCCGCCCAATAGATGTTCTCCTCAATGGTTGAGTACGCATGCGCGGAGAACATCGTATGAGTATGGATATCACAGGAAAGCAGGTAGGGCATCAGGTCTCCTTGTCCAGCATGGCCGTCGCGTATATTCATTGTACGCATAGCTTTCGGCAGTCGTAAAACTGCTTCATCCCAATCACACAACGGCATAGACAACGGGGTCTGGCTTAACACCAAACCCCGTTTCACGTAAAACATTGTAAGCAGAGCGCTTTACTTTTAACGATACTCGTCCGCCAACTGTTTCCAAGCGGGTAGCGAATTGATAATCGTTTCGTAACTCACGCAATAGCCCAGGCGGAACCAACCAGGCATGCCAAAGCTGTCCGAGGGCACCGCAAGCAGCTCATACTTCTTCGCGCGCTCACAGAACGCATTCGCATCGGGCTCCAGTGCCTTCACCCACAGGTAGAATGCACCATCCGGCTCAACATAGGTGTAGCCGTACTCCGCTAGTGCGTCGGTAAGCGCGGTGCGGTTGCGAGCATAGGCCTCGACATCACTCGGCTCATCGATGCAATCGATGATCACGCGCTGGAAGAGCGCCGGTGCACACACGAAGCCCAGCGTACGGGCGGCACCGGCAACGGCGGGCATTAGACGAGCTGCCTGAGGATTCGTATTGGGAACCAGGATCCACCCGACGCGCTCGCCCGGTAGCGAAAGCGACTTGGAATACGAGTAGCACACGATGGTGTGCTCGTAGATCGAAGGCACCCAAGGCACCTCGGCGCCATAGACAATCTCGCGATACGGCTCATCAGAGATGAGCATAATCGGATTCTCGGGATCGCGCTGAGCGTTGGCCTCGCGCAGAACATTGGCCAGTCGCGTCAGCGTGTCGCGTGTATATACGGCACCGGTCGGATTGTTGGGCGAGTCGATGATGACGGCAGCCGTCTTATCGGTAATCGCCTTGAGCACGTTACTCACGCTCAGCTGGAACGTATCTTCATCGGCGAGCGCCTCAACACACGTGCAGCCGGCCTTCTCAATCCACACGCGATACTCCGGAAAGTACGGGGCGATAACAACAACCTCATCGCCCGGGTTCGTAACGGCATTGAGCGTGCAGGTGAGCGAAGCCGCGGCACCCACCGTCATAAAGACGTCCTTGCCCTCATAGCTCGTGCCAAAGCGACGGTTGAGCGAGTCGGCGACGGCCGCTCGACATTGCGGCAGACCCGGCGCAGGCGTGTATCCATGCAACTGGTCGCTCGGCAGCTCCAAGGCCTTCTTAATGGACTCAGCCACGGCGGCAGGTGCCGGAACGCTCGGGTTACCCAGCGAAAAATCGAATACGTTCTCCGCGCCGATCTGTGCCTTGCGCTCAAGGCCATAGCTAAAGATCTCACGGATGATGGAGCTTTCCGCACCGCGAGCATACATAGTTTCATTGATCATCTGTTCCCCTTTCGCATAGGCGCTATTGTACGCTTTAGCTGAGCAAAGTGCCGCAGCAATGTTGATTGGGGACAGACTTAAATGCGTGAAAACGCTCATTTAAGTCTGTCCCCAATCAACAGACGGCCCCATATCGCTCAAAAGAAAAAGCCTCCGCAGGTTTCCCCGCGGAGACTTTCGCCACAAAGGCTATTTGTCGGCGTCGGCATCGACGACGGCATGGCCATCATCAGCATCATCGGATGCGGCTTCGGCATCCTCCTGCATGGCCGCCTGCGCAAAGGCCGCGGCATCAGCCGCCAGCTCCTCCTCGCTCATACGAGGCGCGCGCTTCTTGGTCGGCATGCCGGCCGCCTTGGCATTGCGCTCCTCCTTGGCCGCCAGGATATCGCCCTCGCGCTCAAGGTAGGCGTCCCACTCGTTATCGAGCAGGGCATTCACGACATCGCCCTCGACAGTCTCGCGCTCAAGCAGCACCTTCGCCATCAGATCGAGCTGATCGCGACGGGCGTCCAGGATCTCGACCGCACGACGATGGGCCTCACGCATAATGCGCTGAACCTCGATATCGATGCGGCGCGCCGTCTCCTCGGAGTAATCCTGGTGATCGGCGTAATCGCGACCAAGGAATACCTGATGCTGCGCCTCACCAAACACTTGCGTACCCAGTTCCTCGCTCATGCCCAGGCGCGTGACCATCTCGCGCGCCATCTTGGTCGCGCGCTCCAGATCGTTGCTCGCGCCCGACGTGATGTCGTCGCACATGAGCTCCTCGGCAACGCGACCGCCCAAGAACACGGCGAGCTCGTCGAGCATCTCGTTCTTGGTCTTGAGGAAGTGATCCTCCTGCGGAAGCTGCAGTGTGTAGCCCAGGGCCTGACCGCGGCTGACGATCGAGATCTTATGAACCGGATCGGAGTGCTCCAGGATGTGGCCCACCAAAGCGTGACCGCTCTCATGGTAAGCAATCGTGGTGCGCTCGGCCTCGGTCATCACGCGACCCTTGCGTTGCGGTCCGGCAATCACGCGCTCCATCGACTCCTCGACCTCGTCCATCGAGATCACGGAACGATGACGGCGAGCGGCCAGCAACGCAGACTCGTTGAGCAGGTTCGCCAAATCGGCACCAGTAAAGCCAACGGTCATCTGGGCGAGCTTCTCAAACTTAACGTCCTCGTCCATCGGCTTGTTCTCGGCATGCACGCGCAAGATCTGCTCGCGGCCCTTCACATCCGGACGGTCGACCGTAACCTGACGGTCAAAACGGCCGGGACGCAGCAATGCCGGATCCAGGATGTCAGGACGGTTGGTCGCAGCGATCAGGATGACCGACTCGCTTTCCTCAAAGCCGTCCATCTCGACCAGCAGCTGGTTGAGCGTCTGCTCGCGCTCGTCGTGACCGCCGCCCAAGCCAGCTCCGCGCTGACGTCCCACGGCATCGATCTCGTCAATAAAGATGATTGACGGAGCCTGAGACTTGGCCTCCTTAAAAAGGTCGCGCACGCGGCTGGCGCCGACGCCCACGAACATCTCAACAAAGTCAGAGCCCGAGATGCTAAAGAACGGCACGCCCGCCTCGCCGGCAACGGCCTTGGCCAGCAACGTCTTACCGGTACCCGGAGGGCCCACCAGCAACACGCCGCGGGGAATCTTGGCGCCCAGCTTGCGATAGCGGTCCGGGTCGCTCAAGAAATCGCGAATCTCTTCGAGCTCCTCGACCGCCTCATCCACGCCAGCGACATCCTCAAACTTGACCTTGGGACGCGTAGCCTCGTTGGTCTTGGCATTGGTCTTGTCAAACTGCATGTTCCTATTATTGGCGCCCATCATCTGGCGCATAAAGTAGAACATGATGGCGATCAGGGCAATCGTCGGCAGCACACTCATCGCCAAGTCGCCCCAAAAATCGGGGTCGTTGGTGTTGACGATGTACTTGGTGTCAGGGTGCTCCGCCATAAGCTCGGCAAGCGAATCGGAGCCGACATAGGTCGAGGAGAAGCTCTTGAGCTCGCTCGTATCACCCTTGTCCTTTTTCGTCTTCCAGTAATGACCAGCCACGCTTCCGTCTTGAACCGTATAGGTCAAATCTTCGACGCGATCCTGCTTAATGGCGCTCACCATCTCGCTCGTCGCGAGCTTAACGGTATTGCTGGAGCTGGCAAAGCCGGAGCCCATGTTAAAGAAGGCGTAGCCCAGAAGCGCGCAAGCCAAAATAAAATACAGCCAGCCCGTACGCGTGGGCTTCTTGCCTCCGGGCATCCCCGGGATCTTAGGCTCCCGGGGAGTCTGGGAATTGTTATCGTTACGGTCGTCGGGCATCTTACGAATAAACCTCCGGTTTCAAAATGCCCAGATACGGAAGGTTGCGATAGCGCTCGGCATAGTCGAGGCCGTAGCCCACCACAAAGGCATCGGGGCAATGGGTTCCAACATACTTGGGCGTGACGGCCGAGGTACGGTCCTCAACGTCCTTCCATAGGAAGGCGGCGACCTCCAGAGAAGCGGGCTTGCGGCTCTCGAGGTTCTTCATCAGGTACTTGAGGGTCAGGCCCGAGTCCAGAATGTCCTCGACGATCAGCACGTCGCGACCACGGATGTCGATATCCAGGTCCTTAATGATACGCACGATGCCCGAGGACTTCACACCGTCGCCATAGCTCGAAACAGCCATGAAATCGATGTTGGTCGGCAGCTCGATCTTGCGCATCAGGTCGCCCATAAAGACCACGGCGCCGCGCAGGACCGCAATCAGCACCAGATCCTTACCCGCGTAGTCGCGAGTAATCTGCTCGCCTAGGCGAGAGACGATACCGTCGATATCCTCCTGCGTAAACAGAACCTTCTCGATATCCGGATGTTGAGAAGCCATGACAACCCTTTCTTGTGCTTATCGCCCACGCACCGCCGCATGGACGCGAACTACACATTCTAGCAGCGCACGGGGTATATTTACCAGCACGTGCGCCATCAGCGCGGGAATACCGTCAACGTCGCACAGAATAGCTGGCGCGAAGCGCTATTCCGCATCGACCACACGAAGCAGATATGCCACGCGCGTTGCGGCCGTGCATTTAAAACGCTCGTCCGCGCGAACGCCCGCGACCCATACTACGGCACCTCCCGGAGCCGTTCTTACCACGGGTACGCCAGAGCGGTCTGAAACAGGAATGCGCGCCTCGTTCAACAGGTCTGACACTTTCTTGCTTCGGCCGTTCATCCCCAACGGGCACATCACGTCTCCCGGCACAGGGCTATCCACCCACAGGCGCGCCGATCGTGCCTCGGTGGGAATCTCCCCGCGCGAGCCGGCTAACATCCGCTCGCTATCGCGGTCGGCAAACCCCAGGGCCGCCGCATCCACCAAGGCCGCAACCTTTCCGGCAGCAGCAAGCTCGCGGGCACGGTGCACGATATTGCACCCCGGCTCCACAGCCATCGGCTCCGCTGTCAGCATATGCCCCGCCCCCAGCGGCAGACGACCGGGAACGGAGATCCAATCGGCCACTAAACCCTCGCGCGCCGCCGGGGCCTTGAACGCCAGCGTGCCAAACTCCACACGGGCATCAATTCCCGCAGGAAGCGTAACCGAGCCCGAGCCCGCAGCGACGCAGGCGAGCACGCGCTCCACGTGCCGCATCTCCGGTCGCGCGTCGGGATCGATGCGCTTAATCGCCAATCGCACGATACGCCGTGCAATCACAACCTCAGCGGCGGCAAGACGGCGCGCATCGAGCACAAGTGCGCCCGCCGCTTCCTTGCGCAGGCAGCTTCGAAACGCCTGTGCCGAAAGCTGGGAAAGAAAGGCGTCTTCGTCGCCCAGAATTTCGCAAGCGGCGCCAATCGTCTTACAGACGCTCGCGTTGCGCTGTGCCACCACCGGCATCACCCGATGGCGTACATAGTTGCGCAGGTACGAAACGTCCTCGTTGCTTTCATCTTCCCGCCATGGCTGACCGTGCACCTGCAGATAGCTCACGAGCTCATCGTGCGTGAGGTCGAGCAAGGGGCGAACCACAATGTTCCGACGGCGCGGAATGCTCGATAGACCCGCGGGACCCGACCCTTTAATGGCATTCATCAAAAATGTTTCCGCGCGGTCCGACGAAGTATGCGCGGTACAGATACGAGCCGCCGTCCGCGGTGCGCCCGATTCGGCACAAAGTTCGCGAACATATCTCCGTGCCGCGGCATAGCGCACCTCGCGAGCCGCAGCCTCGATATTGCCCGATTCGTCATCAAAATAGGCATGCTCAACACACAGCGGCAAGCCGTATTGCGCGCACAGGTCACGTACAAAGGCCTCGTCGCCATCGGATGCCTCCCCGCGCAGATGATGGTTTACATGCAGCACGTGCAATCGCTCGCGCGCAATGGGAGCGACGCCGCGCCCGTCCTGGATATCCAGCTTTGATGTGCAAGCCATAAGGAGCAGCGCCGTCGAGTCCGCACCGCCTGATACCATGAGCACTACGGGGGCAGCGGCCTGCCGCGTTGCCAGGACGCTCTTATCCGTCCTCGGCGCGGCATGATGTCCATAGTGCTGAGATACCGTTGGCATTCGCTTCCTCCTCTATTCGTCCGCACTCATTGTATCCTTTGGAATCTTATGTCTCGCCTGCACCTTCATATCCTCGGCAGCGGCTCAAAAGGCAACTGCGCACTCGTCGAGGGGCCTCAGGGGCTCATCATGATCGACAACGGCCTGTCCCGCCGCGAGACACTTAAACGCATGGCGGAGCTTGGCCTCTCGGCAGACGACGTCGCCGCTCTTGTAATCACCCATGAGCATGGTGACCATATCAAGGGGCTCGATGTATGGTGCAAGCACTGGCATGGTCCCCTCTTTGCCAGCAGGGATACCCTTTCATGCAAAGAAAACCTCGCGCACCTGCCCGTAGAGGAATTTGACCCCGGCGACACGCTCCCCATTGCCGGCATCCACGTGCAAACCTACTCAACATCGCACGATGTCATCAATCCTGTCGGCTATCGATTTAATGCTCTCGATGATTCCATTGGGTTTGCCACCGACACCGGAGAGTTATCGAGCAAGGCCATAGGCATCCTCAAAGACTGTCGAGTTCTCGCGCTCGAAAGTAACCACGATGTAACTATGTTGCGCGAAGGAGCGTACCCCCGCTTTCTTCAGGAGCGCATCCTGTCCACAAAGGGGCACCTCTCCAACAACCAGGCCGCCGAAGCCGCGCGCGAACTTGTTACCGATCGCACCGAACAACTCATCGCCATGCACATCAGCCAGGACAATAATCGTCCAAGCCTTACCGTCAAAAGCTATGCCAACGCGCTTGATGCAAGTCTCGATGATGAACTCGGCAGTTCTGCCACCCGTCTTCAAGGGCCGCGGAAGCTCTCGATACGCCCTGCAAGCCAATATCAACCGACAACCATTCAATAGCCCCTCAAGACAACAAAGGGGAGGCTGGGAATCACTTCCCAGCCCCCTTAACTCATACTCTCGATTGAAGCAGAGCCATCGTTAGTCGATGGAGATCTTCGTAACGTTCTTCTTCTCGACAATCTTGGGAACCGTAACGGTCAGGATGCCGTCAGCATACTTAGCCGAAAGGCCCTCGCTCGAAGCGTCCTTCAGATACACGCCGCGCGTCGCGCTGTACGAGCTAAACTCCTTCTGCAGGAAGTTCTTGCCCTCGTTCTCCTCGTCCTCCACAACGTTCACGCTAATCGACAGGCGACCCTCGTTAAGCTCAACGTCGATATCATCCTTAGCGACGCCGGTCAGATAGGCCTTGACCTCATAACCATCGCCCTTGTCCTCGACATCAACGGGGAACGCCTTGGAAGCAATCGAGTTGTTTGCAAGATCGGTCATATCATCAAACAAATCGAACAGCGAGCTAGCAGAAGGACGAACGCCAAAAACCGAACGATAAGGAACCATGCTTGCCATGTTTACCACTCCTTTTAAGGACTGCCGAGTCATCTTCTAGGTGACTGGGACTTCTTTTGACGCTGTTATATATGCCCAGCCGCTTCTTATATATACATCGACTATAAAGTTTTTTGAGTCTATTGATATAAGCATATCTAAGTCTGGTTGACTAAGGTTTTGTCTAATAATCGGAATTTGAACGAAGGCTTAAATAATGTATGCAATCCCATCAAAACTAGACGGCTGGCTTACAATGGGCGCATACACGATATTGATGACGAGCTAAGGGCATCATGAACGATCAAAAACAGGACAACACGTTTATGCCGGAGCAGGACGAAGCATCCAGCCCGCAACCGATTCGATTCCATCGCCCCCACATCTCGCAAGAGCCCATCAATGGCCCAGAGCCCAAATATGTGACAAGAAACCGATATCAAACGCTCGAAGAAGCCCAAACGGGACGTAAACATATGGGCGTTGCCTCGGGAGACCCTGTATATCTGAAAGACGCACCATTATCTAAAAACAGCGCAGCTAGTGATGAGCCGATGAAAGCATCCGCCGCTCATCAACAAAGAGGGCCTCGACCCAAGCAAACCTTGACGCATTCGGCTCGCTATCTCGAGACTCCAAAACAGGGAAAATCAATCTTCGTTTCGTCAAGTAAACGACGCAAGCAGCATCAGCTGACAATCCTGCTTATGATCATTGCGGCCATAGCAGTTGCCCTTGTTATACGATTTATTTTCTTATACAAAACAGCATAACAGTTAAAACACACGGAGGATGCAGCAATGAAACTGATTATTTCAAATGTATCTGGCATCCCCATATACGAGCAGATTAAACAGCAGATCAAGGCGGCTATTTTATCTGGCGAGCTTCAAGCCGAAGAAACTTTGCCCTCCCTTAGAACACTTGCCAAAGACTTAAAGATCAGCGTCTTAACAGTGACAAAGGCATACACAGAATTAGAGCAAGAGGGCTTTGTTAAAAATGTGCAGGGGCGTGGATGTTTCGTAATGGGGTCTGGTTCAGAACTGATTAAGGAGCAGCTTATTTGCAAAGTAGAAAACAATCTCACCGAAGCAATAAAAGCTGCAAGAATGGCAAATCTATCCACAGAGGAATTACATCGCCTTTTGGACATTTTAACGGAGGTAAAAACAGATGACTAATTATTTAGAGGTAACGAATCTTTCAAAATCTTTTGATTCTTTTCAGCTTCACAATATCAGCTTTACTTTGCCAAAGGGATATATTATGGGCTTGATTGGCCCGAATGGTTCTGGCAAAACAACGACAATCAAACTGATTTTGAATATGCTCAAGCGCACCGGTGGCACAGTCAAAGTGATGGGGCTGGATAATATCGCAGAAGAACAAAAAGTAAAATCAGAGCTGGGCGTTGTTTTCGATACAAATTATTTCAGTGATGATTGGAAAGTGTCGCAGGTTGAAAAATCCATTTCGGTATTTTATCCAAATTGGGACAGCCAGAAATTTGCGGATATGTTACGGAAATTTCACATTGCACCAACCAAAAAGGTAAAAGAACTTTCCAAAGGTATGCAGATGAAGTTAATGCTTGCCTGTGCGTTTTCATACGACGCCAAGCTGCTGATCCTCGACGAGCCGACCAGTGGACTTGATCCGGTTTCCAGAGATGAACTTTTGAAAATTCTTTCAGAGTATATTGAAGATGGCGAGCATAGTGTTTTGTTCTCCACCCATATCACAGGCGATTTGGAGCGTGCAGCCGATTATATTACCTACATCAGTTATGGCGAGCTGTACTTTACTGGCAGCAAAGATGATTTTGTAGATATGTTCCGCATTGTAAAAGGTGGAATTGAGGAACTGTCCGATGATCTGAAAAATAAGGCGGCTGGTATTCGTACATTCCCTACGGGATTTGAGGCTCTGATGAAAACCGAAGATATTAGCGGTTTCCCTAACCTGACCGTTGATCCTGCCACCATTGATGAAATTGTAGTGTTTACAAGCAAGAAAGGTGACGATTATGAGTAATATTTTGAAATCCACAAAATTAGATATTGCATTGGTAAAACCATATTTTAAGACGATTTGCTTTACCCTGCTCCTGCCGATTGTGTTTGCCGCAATCAATCGTTCTTTGCTGACAGGGGTATCATTTGCTATGTGCTTTATTGCCATGACGACGGGATATACCTTTTCCATCACAGAAAAAAACAGCATGGATCGTCTGTTTGGTATTTTACCTGTTCGTAAAAGCGAGCTTGTGATCGAACGCTATGTTTTTGTCCTTGCAATGGGGCTTCTTTCCTTGATTATTTCTTTGATTGCACAGCCGCTTGTCTTGAAAGTGCTGGGTGAAACAGTTGGCGTATTTGATATTGTAACTGCCGCTATTGCAGGAGTATTCTTATTTGCACTCTATACCGTGTTCCAGATTCCGGGATATTACAAGTACGGCTCAATCAAAGGACGGGTATTTATGTATATTCCAGTGGCCGGTTTTTTGGTGACTTTACTTCTTCTCTCTAAAATGCCAGCTATCGGGAACTCAATTATTTCAGTCGTTGAATCTTCTCCGATACTTCTCGTTTTCCTTGCGGTTTTTGCTATTGTCGTGATGTATGCGGTTTCAATCTTCTTGTCCATTCGGGTTATGAAGAATAAGGAAATGTGAGGTGATTGTATGGATTTCACAATTTTGGCAGTTGTGCTTTTGATTGTTTACTCATGGAAGTTAGTACCTACCGACAAAGTACCTGCCGGGAAACGGCCCTGTCTTTCCCTGCGCGAGAAGATCAAGCAGATACAGAAAGACCTTGACGACGGGATAGACACCATCGGCAAGAAAATGACCGTGTGCCAGCTTTATGAAAAGTACACCCGGCAGCGCGGGAATGTGCGGAAAGGAACCCAAAAGAGCCGCCAGCAGTTAATGAAACTTCTGTCCGAAGATAAGCTGGGCGCGGCCAGCATTGACAGCGTGAAGCTGTCCGACGCAAAAGAATGGGCCTTGCGTATGCAGGAAAAGGGCGTTGCCTACAACACCATCTGCAACAGCAAGCGTTCCTTAAAAGCCATCTTTTATATGGCCGTACAGGACGATTGCCTCCGCAAGAATCCTTTTGACTTCCAGATCAATGAGGTTATCAACGACGATACCGTACCAAAGGTGCCGCTTACCCCTACACAGGAAAACGAGCTTTTGGACTTCATGCAGAACGATCCTGTCTATGCCAAGTATTATGACGAGGTGGTGATCCTGCTGGAAACCGGGCTTCGTATTTCCGAACTCTGCGGCCTGACGCCAGCCGACCTGAATTTTGAGAAGCGCTTTGTGAATGTAGACCACCAGCTTTTGAGAAGCACCGAGGACGGCTACTATATCGAAGCGCCAAAAACAGAAAGCGGATTCCGTCAAGTGCCGATGAGCGCAGCCGCCTATGAAGCGTTTGAGCGCGTGTTGAAGAAGCGCAGGGACGGCAGGTGCATTAAGGTTGATGGTTATAAGGACTTCCTGTTCCTGAACCGGGATGGCCTGCCCAAAACCGCCGTCAACTATGACGCCATGTTCAAGTGCCTTGCCAAGAAGTACAACAAGTGCCACAAGGAGCCGCTGCCCGATGTGATGACGCCGCACACCATGCGGCATACATTCTGTACCAGAATGGCAAACGCGGGCATGAACCCCAAAGCATTGCAGTACATCATGGGACACGCCAACATTGTAATGACGCTGAACTATTACGCCCACGCTACTTTCCATTCCGCACAGGAGGAAATGGAACGGCTGCAAGCCAAGGCAAAAACCACCACAGAGGCCAAGCCGGAAACTGCGGCGGAAAACGCCGAGGAAACCAAGGCGGCATAAGTAGTACGCAGAATTTACTACTACTTTTACTACTTTTGAGAGTGAAAACATGAGGGGTAATAAAAAGATTTGTGAGGTTCTTCCGATATGAAAAGTGCCGGAAAAGCCCGAAGTAACGGGCTATACCGGCATATAAGAACATCTAAAGAGATAATTAGAAATCTATTAAATTATTTAAATAAAGGCTCAATACCGAAAACAACAAGATCGTCTGGTGTAATTGAGTCATTCACGCCCCGTAAACGCAAAAAAGGGGGAGGCCTCGCGGCCTCCCCCTTCTGC
>NZ_QRZD01000012.1:0-68164 GCF_003464565.1 Collinsella sp. AF14-35 | reverse complement strand
CGACGGACCTCGGGACGCTCTTACACCACGTCTGCGCGCGCCACCCGATACGTTGTTTTGGAGCTTTAGTTAGTCCATATGGCGCTGTTTTGAAGTCTACCCTGCCTTCAAATAGGGCGAATGGTATAGAGATAGCTGCAAAACAGTCTAATTCAATGCGTCCATTTATACGTATTTGAACTAACTGCCCAGCCCTGCTCGACGGCGCACGGGTGATTCGCCGTTTAGACCGGCGCGAGGCCGGTTCCGGCCCGCAGAGCGTTGAGCCAAGCGGCCTGACGCTTGCGATAGCCCTTGATACGGTACCGGAATCGGACTCCTGCGAGTCGATGCATCGTTTGGGCGAAGGCTTCGAGTGCAACAAGGTCTTTCATTTGGTCGCGATTGATAACCAGGACGTGGATGCCCATGGCCTTGAGGCCATTATTTCGATTGCCATCGTGGATGCGAGCGTTTTGAAGCTCATGCCCAATTCCGTTGTATTCGTTGTCGACTCCGGCTGCCGGGCAATATAGGTCGCAGATGGCATAGGGGATGCCCGAGGACATGTTGGCCGCAAGAGTATCGAAGTCGATTCGATGGTTGAGTAGCAGGCCTCCCATGGGCAGGCTGCAACATCCGAATCCGCCAAAGCGCATGGGCGCTCCGAGAACGGCAAACATTAGGGATTCGGCTGGGGATGCGGATCCAGCCCGGGCGAGTTTGACTGCCGTGCGAAACGAGGCGTATGAGCTACTTTTGGCGAACCGTGCGACCGCCTCGAGCTCTTCGATGGTCGTGGCGGGCTCGCATTTGTAGTGCGCCTGTTCATAGCGGGTTTCGTTCTGTTGTTCGGCCGCTGACTGGTTGCCCAGGCAATCAAGATCGCCCGTCGCTTCGTAGCCATCGCCCTTGGGCCAGATGTCGTCATGGGCAATGGGGTATGTTGCCCCGGGAGGAAGGGAGTAAGTTCCGACCAGTTCCATGAGAAGCATCAAGGTTTTGGCGACTGATTCATTTTTAGAACAAAGCATGGCTGTCATGGCAGGAGACGTTGCGTAGATGTCGGCCTCGACGTGCATAATTGCACCTTCAGGAAGCGGAGCGGAGAGAATATGCTGAAGAAGTCGCTTGTCGGGGCGTCGGTTGCCTTCGTTTGAAACGAGAAGATCGAGCAGCTCGGAATCATCTTCATTCCAGGCGTCGAGTATCGAAAGTGCGCCAAAGTCTATCGCGTCATTATTGGGAATGCAGCTAGCCAAGGCCTGTGCTTGCTGTTCACTATCAATGGAGCTCCAGGGTAGGGCAGAGTACGCCCGTCGTGCGCGACGAATTGCGCGGAGGGCGGAGAAATGTGAAATCACGGTCGTCATAGCTATAACGTACTAAGTTGGCGGCAGAATGCGACCGCCATACCGTTCTTTTCGCTCAGCGGGGTGCTGGGCGCCATGAACGGCCGGGTGTTAGGAAATCGGTGGAATCGGTTGAGGGGATTGCAGGAAATTGAGCTCTGCCGAGAAGGTTGACGATGGCTACTGGACAGTTAGTTCAGATACGTATAAGGCGGCGGGCGTTCGAGGTGTTTCTAAGGGCCTTCGAGGGCGATTTGAAGATAATATATGCGGCGGTTGTACTCGAAAACGATGAGCTTCGGGCGGTATGGCATCCGCCGGGGAGCTCAGAAGGCTCCGAACGGACCTTTGGAGCTTTAAAAAATACGTATCTGAACTAACTGTCCAGGGCGGATTGGCGAGGAATAGAAAAAGGGTCGGAAGCGAGCTTCCGACCCTTTAAAAACATCAAAGATGATGCGATACGCGTTGGACTACAGCGCGAAGTCGCCGCCGACGAGCGTGGAGACGGGCTCCTCGTGGTAAACGGCGGAGATGGCCTGAGCGAACTCCTCGGCGACCGAGATGGTCTTGATCTTGCCGCCGACCTCGACGGGGATGGCGTCGGTGACGACGCACTCGACGATGGGGGCATCGTTCAGGCGCTCGATGGCCGGACCGGAGAAGATGCCGTGGGTGGCGCAGACGTAGATGTCGCCGGCGCCCATAGCCTTGAGCTCCTTGACGTTGGCGCACAGGGTGCCAGCGGTGTCGATCATGTCGTCGTTGATGATGCAGGTCTTGCCCTTGATGTCACCGATGATGCCCATGACCTCGGCGGCGTTGTGGCGCGGACGGCCCTTGTGGGCGATGGCCAGGTCGCAGCCGAGCATGTCGGACAGCTTCTTGGCGGCCTTGGCGCGACCCACGTCGGGGGAGACGACAACCAGGTTGTCGGTGTCGAAGTGCATGTCGTTGTAGTACTGGCCAAACAGCGGCAGTGCGGACAGGTGGTTAACCGGGATATCGAAGAAGCCCTGGATCTGGCCCTGGTGCAGGTCGAGGGTGATGATGCGGTTGACGCCGGCACGCTCGAGCAGGTTGGCGACGAGGCGGGCGGTGATGGGCTCGCGCGGGCCGGCCTTGCGGTCCTGGCGGGCATAGCCGTAGTGGGTGATAACGGCGGTGATGGAGCGGGCGGATGCGCGCTTGGCAGCGTCGGTGGCGATGAGCAGCTCCATGAGCATGTCGTTGACGTTGCCGCCGGCCACGGACTGAATCAGGAAGACGTCGGCGCCGCGGACGGTCTCGTCGTAGCGGGCGTAAATCTCACCATTGGCGAACTGCTTTAGCGTAAGGCCCGAAAGCTCGACCCCAAGGTACTCAGCAATCTTCTGAGCGAGGGGACGGTTGGAGGAACCGGAATACACGCGGATGGACTTGCGCATATTCTCCGACTTCTCGGGATCATTAATCGGCATTACCCTTCTCCTTTATACATCGAATGCCATATAGATGCCTTGTTGCATTGTAACCGCGCGGCGGGGTTTATCGGGTCCTGATAACGTCTTTACCGCCAACGGACACGAACCGACCACTCATCCGGTTGCGCAGGTCACGATAGAAAAAGGAGCCGCCCCCATGGAGCAGCTCCTTTTGTGCTTGGTAAAACGTTATACCTCGTCGTCCTCGTGCAGACGGCGGCGATAATCGGCGGCCCAGCCCTCAATATTTACCTGACGGGCGCGGCCCAGGCCGAGTGCGTCAGCCGGGACCGGATCGGTGATGACGGAGCCGGCGGCCACGAGCGCGCCGTCGCCGATCTGGGCGGGCGCGACCATCATGGTGTCGGAGCCAATGAAGGCGTCCTTGCCGATGACGGTCTTGTGCTTGTGGACGCCGTCGTAGTTGCAGGTGATGGAGCCCGCGCCCACGTTGACGCCGGGGCCCATGGTGGTGTCGCCGATGTAGGACAGGTGCGGCACCTTGGAACCCTCGCCGATCGTGGACTTCTTGATCTCCACGTGCGTGCCGGCCTTGGATCCGTCGAGCATGTGGGTGCCCGGGCGCAGGTAGGCGCGCGGGCCGCAGTCGACGCCATTCTCGATGACGGCCTCGATGGCGATGGTCTCATCGATGGTGCAGCCGCTGCCGACGGTGGTGTCGGTGAGGCGGCTGTTGGGGCCGAGCTGGCACTCCTCGCCCACGGTGACGTGGCCGATCAGGTGCGTCTGCGGCCACACGACGGTGTCGCGGCCGATGGTGGCGTCGGGGCCGATCCAAGCCTGCGTGGGGTCGATGAACGTGACGCCCTCGGCCATCCAGTGCTCGTTGATGCGGTCGCGCGCGATGGCGGTAAGCTGCGCGAGCTGGATGCGGCTGTTGACGCCCAGGCCGTCGCGGTAGTCGTCGCAGTGGAAGATGGAGACTGCCTGGCCGTGACCCTTGAGGATTTCGAGCATGTCGGGCAGGTAGTACTCGGACTGCGCGTTGTCGTTGCCGATCTCGTTAATGTGGGCGGCGAGCTGCGCGCCGTCGAAGGCGTAGCAGCCGGCGTTGCACTCGAGTAGCTCGGCGGCCTGCTCGGGCGTGCAGTCCTTCTGCTCGATGATGCGCTCGATCTGACCATCGGCGCCCAGCTTGATGCGGCCGTAGCCAAAAGGATCGGGCGGGGTCATGGTCATGACGGTGCAGGCGAGCTCGCCGGTGGCGACGGTCTGTGCGAACTTGGCGACGGTGTCGGCGGTGATGAGCGGCAGGTCGCCGTTGAGCACGACGACGGGGCCTTGCGTGATGCCGCAGGCCTCGAGCGCGACCTTTACGGCGTGGCCGGTGCCCAGGCGCTCGGTCTGCTCGACGCACTCGACTTTGGTGGCGCTGTTGGCGTAGGCGCCGTCGATGAGGGCGCGCATCTCGTCGGCGTGGCTGCCGATGACGACCACGACGCGGCTGCAGCCGGCCTTGATGGTGGCGTCGACGATCCACTGGACCATGGGCTTACCCAGGATCTTGTGCGAAACCTTGCAGTGGTTCGACTTCATGCGGGTGCCCTCGCCGGCAGCGAGGATAATTGCGGTTGCGTCCATGTGATCTCCTGTTACGTTATAGAGACGTGTGTTTGGAAACGATACACGGCGCAATATGATACCGCAGGCATATGACGAGCGCGTAACGTTTGGGCCGCGGCGGTTGAGGCTTGCGCCGCCGGCGTGGCGTTTGCACTGCTTGTGTGCGGCGTTGGCGGTGCTGTGGAGCTGTCGTTTGAGCGAGGGGACGGGGGTACCCGTGGACAACATACGAGAGGGGTTTGGCGGCGAGCCCGTCGCGGCATTCTCGATGTCGCATCCGGCTGTGCCGGCCCTCTACATGGTGCTGACGCTGGGGCTCACCATGTTCTCGATGCAACCGGTGCTGATCGCGCTGTCGCTTGCGGGCGGGCTGGCGTATGGATTTGCGACGCGTGGGGCTGCCCGCACGCTGGGCGCACTCCGCTGGCAGCTGCCGGTGATTTTGATCGTTGCGGTGCTCAATCCGCTGTTTAGCGCCTCGGGCTCGACGGAGCTGTTCCGTATTGGCATGCGCGCGGTGTATCTGGAGAGCATGGTATACGGCCTGTGCATGGGCGGGCTGTTCGTGGCGAGCGTGTTGTGGTTTGAGGCTGCGGCATCGATGCTCGAATACGACAAGGTGCTCGCGCTGCTGGGCAATGCCGCACCGGTGATTGCGCTCATGATCTCGATGTGCATGCGGCTTATCCCGCAGTTTTTGCGCCGCGGTCGTACGGTGCTGGCGGTGCAGGATGCGATTGATGTGCCGGGCCGCGCGCCGGCCGACCCCGTGCGCTCGCGTTTGCGGGCATCGAGTGTGTTGATGGGCTGGGGCATGGAAGATTCGCTGGAGCGCGCGGACGCGATGCGCTCGCGCGGGTGGGGTGCCGCGACGCGTCGTACGACGTATGCGCGGTATCGACTGGGGCGCAGCGACGTTGCCGCGCTGGCCGGGCTCGCACTGTTTGGTGCTGCCGCGGTGGCAGTGGCGTGGACCGCGACGACGCAGTATTCGTTTTATCCGCAGCTCTCGTTGCCGGCGCCGTGGCCGGGCTATGTCGTGTACGCTGCCTGGATGGTGCTGCCTTGCGCGTTTCACGCGATTGATGAGAAGAGGTTTGGCTGATGGCTCGGTTGGATAGGGGCCCGGTGTCGGGCGTGGCGTGCGGCCCGGATATTCCGGCGATTGAGGTGCAGAGCCTTAGTTTTGCCTATCCCGGGGCCGAGGCACCGGTGCTCGAGGGGCTTGATTGGCGTGTTCCCCAAGGTGCATTTGCGCTGCTTGTTGGCGGTACCGGTTCGGGTAAGTCGACGCTGCTGTCGCTGCTCAAGCCCGAGATCGCTCCGGCGGGCGAGCGCACTGGTGATGCGCGCGTGCTGGGCGAGAACGTTGCCGACATGGACGTGCGGGCATCGGCGGAGTGCGTGGGCTACGTGTTTCAGGATCCCGAGAACCAGATCGTGTGCGAAACCGTGTGGCACGAGATGGCGTTTGGCCTGGAAAACTTGGGGCTAGCACGTGATGAGATGCGCCGTCGCGTAGCTGAGACCAGCTATTTCTTTGGGCTGGAAGATTGGCTTCACCGCGATACTGACACGCTTTCGGGTGGTCGCAAACAGTTGCTGTCGTTGGCGGCCGTTCTGGCGCTGCGCCCGCGCGTGCTGCTGCTCGACGAGCCCACGTCTCAGCTCGATCCCGTTGCCGAGAAGAATTTTCTGCACGCGCTGTTTCGCGTGAACCGTGAGTTGGGCTGCACGGTTGTTGTGGCTACGCATCAACCGCGTCCAATGCTCGAGTATGCGACGTGTGCGTACCGGATTGAGGACGGTCGCGTGCGCGAGGTGGCGGATATGGCTTCTTTGGGACGCCGAGAATCGTTGTTTTCCGACGACATGTTGGGGTGGGGTGCCGTCCGATGTGCAAAAAACGGAGTATTCAGCAGGCGTGAGGACAATTTGGGCTCTCTGGAGCCGCCCGGGGACGTATCGAGCGCGAAAAAAAGTTCGGAATTGGACAAATCGTCCGAATTTGTGGCGCAAACGTCGCTCGAGAACGGCTCGGAAGCCTTCCCGTGCACGGATGGGAGCAGAATACTCCAAAAAATGCACGGCGGGTCGGCTACCACCCTGGCAGGGAGCTGGTTTCGCTACGATCGCGCGGGCGGTTGGGTGCTGCGCGGGCTCGACGTGGCGTTTTCGGCCGGTGCGGTGCATGCGGTCGTGGGCGGCAACGGATGCGGTAAGTCGACGATGCTCTCGGTGCTGGCGAAGACCGCCAAGCTGCAGCGCGGCCGCATGGTGCGCGGAGCGGCCTCGGCGGCGCTGCTGCCTCAGAACCCCAAAGCATTGCTGGTTGCCGAGACGGTTCACGATGAGCTGATGGAATGGGCCTCGACCTGCGGATATGACGAGAACTTGGCGCGGGAGCGTGCGGCGAGCTTGGGGCTGTCGGGTCTGGATGGGCGCCACCCCTACGATCTTTCGGGCGGGCAGCGTCAACTGCTTGCATTGGCAAAACTGCTGCTAATCGGCCCCGAACTGCTATTGCTCGATGAGCCCACCAAGGGTCTAGACCTGTTCAGCCGCCGCATCACCGCCCGCGCCCTGCGTGACCATGCGAAGGTTGGTGGCACCGTCATCATGGCCACGCACGATCTGGATTTTGCCGAGCAGGTTGCCGATGACGTTGCCATGATGTTTGACGGTGAGATTGCCTGCATGGAGCCGCCGGCCGACTTCTTTGCCGACAACGTGTTTTATAGGGCGTGATGGGATGGCGGATTATCGCATCGTGCGCCTACTCGCAAAACTGGAGATACCGCTGCTGCTGGCGGTGCCAGCCGTGATGGCTGCGGCGTTGCTGGCGGGCGTTGAGCAGGCGGCGCTCGCCATGCTTGTCGTGGTGGCGCTGGTGCTTGCGCTGTTCTTTGCAGGCTACGAGGCGTCGCGACCGGGACTGCGCCAGATTATGCCAACGCTGGTTCTGGCGGCGTTGGCCGCGGCGGGGCGCATCTTGTTTGGCCCCATTCCCGACTTTAAACCCGTGAGTGCCATCGCCATTATCGCGGGGGCGACGCTTGGCCGCCGCAATGGTTTTATGGTTGGCGCGCTGGCGGCGCTGACCAGCAATTTCTTTTTTGGACAGGGCATGTGGACGCCGTGGCAGATGTATGCCTGGGGGCTCGTGGGATACGTTGGCGGTGCGCTGGCGCATGCCGGCGCTTTTGATCGCGCCGATGGCACCGTGCGTATGCCGGCGCTGCTGACCTACGGCTTTGCTTCGGGTTTGCTGTACGGCGTTGTGATCAACGCCTACGACATTATCGGTTTTGTTCAACCGCTCACGTGGGCGGGTGCCATGGCGCGTCTTGCCACCGCCGTACCGTTCGATATCACGCACGGCCTCGCGACCTGCGTGTTTTTGGTCGCCCTGTACAAGCCTTGGTGTCGCCGCATCAACCGAGTCGTCGTGAAGTACGGGCTGTAGGGCTGGTTGCGCCGGGGCGGGAATCAATACTGCCGAAGTGCCATTTTAAAACTATGCCGGTTTACGGGGCCAGATTTGCACAAGCAGACCATGCCGGCTATTATTGAAATAGAGCAAGCCGTTTACCTGCGGTTTTATTATTTCGGAATTGCGTATGGTTGGGGGTTCGCGATTTAGCCCCGTAAACTGGCATAGTTTTAAAATGGCCGGCTGATATGACGGGCGTCGTGACCCTCAAGAGCTAAATTGATCCGTTTTCTTCCGTCTCCAGACGTCCCCGGGGAATCAGCTGAACTCGCCCGCCACGAAATCGGCCTATCTACTACGTTTGGCCCGACACCCCCAAACACAACCGCGTTTTATGAAAAACCGCAGGCTTTCTACCTGCGGTTTTCTTTTTGCGTTGTTCACTGTGGTTGAGGGTAGAGGCTTAAACGTAGTAGATGGGCCAGTTTCGTGGCAAGCGAGCTGCGTGGATGATCTCGCGAAGTGAAAATGATTCCTTTTCCTCCGTCCCCAGGGGATCAGCTGGGGCTAGAGCTCTAGCGTGAGGGTGACGGGGCAGTGGTCGCTGCCAAAGATGTCGCCGCGGATGCCCGTGTCGCGCACGTTGCCGGCGATTGTGTCGCTTACCAGGAAGTAGTCGATGCGCCAGCCGGCGTTGTTCTTGCGGGCATTAAAGCGATAGCTCCACCAGCTGTAGACGCCCTCGACGTCGGGGTTTGCCGCACGCCAGGTATCGGTAAAGCCGGCGTTGAGCAGCTCGGTAAACTTGCCGCGCTCCTCGTCCGAAAAGCCGGCGTTGCCGCGGTTGGACTTGGGGTTCTTAAGGTCGATCTCCTCGTGCGCCACGTTAAAGTCGCCGCAGGTCACGACGGGTTTGCCGGTCTCGCGCTCGAGCGCGTTCAAAAAGCCGCGGTAAGCATCGTCCCAGGCCATGCGCACGTCGATGCGGGCGAGTTCATTTTGGGCGTTGGGTGTATAGACGTCGACAAACCAGAACTTGTCGAACTCCAGCGCGCAGACACGGCCCTCGGTCGCGGCTTGGGCAACGAGCTCAGCTGCCTCACCCTCGCCGGCGTAGGGCAGCAGCGCATCGGCGTGCAGCACGCGCAGCGGTTCCTGGCGGCTAAAGACCGCAGTGCCCGAATAGCCTTTACGCTCGGCGTAGCTCCAGGTTTGGTGATAGCCGGGCAGGTCAATATCGACCTGGCCTTCTTGCAGCTTGGTCTCTTGCAGCGCCAGGATATCGACGTCGAGTTCTTGCGTGATCTGGATAAAGCTCGGGTCCTTTTTGAGCACGGCGCGCAGGCCGTTGACGTTCCACGAGGCGAAAGTGTAAGTCTGAGGCATGGTGTCCTTTCGACGGGGTTGGCAGGCTTAAGATTAGCGCAACAGAGGCGGGGCGGGCCCCGCGGACGACGGCGCAATCGCAGTCGCCCCGACCAACATGGACGGAGGACTCATATGACGCAGGCAATATTGGACCCCAAGCAGGCGTCCGCCGCGCTGGCGGATCTGTTTGACACCCACAAGCGCGTGGTCTTCTTTGGCGGCGCTGGTGTTTCCACGGCAAGTGGCATCCCCGATTTCCGCAGCGTGGACGGCCTGTATCACCAGCAGTTTGCCTATCCGCCCGAGACCATGCTCTCGTACAGCTTTTACGAGACACATCCGGCGGAGTTCTTCGACTTTTACCGCACCAAGATGATCGCGCTTAACGCTAAGCCCAACCGCTGTCACACCAAGCTGGCCGAGCTGGAGCGCGCCGGCAAGCTTGATGCCGTGGTGACGCAAAACATCGACGGCTTGCATCAGATGGCGGGCTCGCAGCGCGTGTTCGAGCTGCACGGATCGGTCCATCGCAACATTTGCCAGTCGTGCGGCGCGGTCTATAGCGCCGAGTGGATTTGCTCGCGCGAGCACGAGGACGCCGCGGGCGTGCCCGTGTGCCCTGCGTGCGGTGGTCGCATCAAGCCCGATGTGGTGCTCTACGAAGAGCCGCTCGACGAGCATGTGTTGACCGGTGCCGTTGCCGCCATTGCCGCGGCCGATGCCCTCATTGTGGGTGGGACCTCGCTCGTGGTGTATCCGGCGGCAGGCCTTACGCGTTACTTTACTGGCGATACGCTGGCCATTTGCAATTTGGCGCCTACCGATCAGGATGCAAATGCCGACCTGCTGATTTCTTGCGACATCGCGGCCGCGTTTGCGTTCTAGCCCGTGTGCGCGGATACAATAGAAAGACTGAGTGCAAAGCGACCCCGCCGCCAGCTCCCCAAGCTCGGCGGCGTGGGCATTTTAGGAGGATGTTCATGGCGAACGACAGCAAGACATGGCGGTGCGGAAAGTATGAGCTCAGCTTTGACCGTCCGCGCATCATGGGCGTCCTCAACGTGACGCCCGATTCGTTTAGCGACGGCGGGGAGCACTTCGACCCGGATGCCGCCATCGAGTACGGCCTGGCGATGCTTGACGCCGGCGCCGACATCATCGACGTGGGCGGTGAGTCCACGCGCCCCGGCTTTACCCCGGTTAATCCCGACGAGGAGGCTCGCCGCGTGCTGCCCGTGGTGCGCGCGCTGGCCAAAGAGGGCGCCATCGTCTCGATCGACACGCGCCACGTGGCGGTTGCCAAGGCGGCCGTGCGCTGCGGCGCCTCGATCGTCAACGACGTGACGGGCTTCACCGACCCCAAGATGGTCGAGTTTGTTAAGACGAGCACCTGCGGCGTCATCGTGATGCATGCCGGCGAGGTCGCCGCGCCTACACGCACGCACGCAACGGTGCAGCTCGATACCTCGGCTGCGGCGTTTGTTGCCGAGAAGGCGCGCGAGGCGGCTGCCGAGGCCGCGCGTGAGGCTGAGAAGCCGGCTCGCCGCCGTCGCGGCAAGTTGCTGGGCGAGCCTAAGCCGGAGGCCAAGCTTCCGGGCGGCGTGGTGCAGCCCTCGTTGCCGTTTGGCGATCCGGAGCCCGCGACCGAGCCTGCAAGCGAGCAGGAGACGCCGGCCGCCGAGCAGGCTGCTGCCGCCGAGACCGTCGCGCCCGCGCCCGAGGCCACCGAGGCCGCATCGGAGCCCAATGACCGCCTGGCCGCCATGATGCGCCGCAGCGCCCGCCGCGAGGAAGCCTACGTGCCCACCTCGCAGCTTCGCCGCTTCACCCTGCCCGATTCGGCGCCCATCATGCGCCGCGTCATGGGCTTTCTGTCCGACCAGGCCCGCGCGCTCATCCACGCCGGCGTGTCGCGCGACCGCATCTGCATTGATCCCGGTCCGGGCTTTGGCAAGACGGCCAACGAGGACATCGTCATCCAGCGCGAGACTGCCAAGATGGCGTCACTGGGTTATCCGCTCATGTGCGCCGTATCGCGCAAGCGCTTTGTGGGCGCCGTCTCGGGCGTGACCGAGGCCGCCGAGCGCGATGCCGCTACGTTTGGCGTGTGCCTGGGCGCCATCCAGGCCGGTGCCAACATTGTGCGCGTGCACGACGCCGCGGGCTTTGCGCAGTTCCTGAACGGCTACTGGGCGGTTGCCAAGCCGCAGCCGCGCCGCGCGTTTGTGGCCGTGGGCTCCAACCTGGGGCATCGCTGTGACAACATCCGCGCCGCACGCGACATGATCGCCGAGATTCCACTCACCTGCGTGTCCAACTCCTCCAAGATCTACGAGAGCGAGCCGGCCTACGAGACGCGCCAGGACGCGTTTGCCAACGCCGTCATCGAGATTAAGACCGAGCTGGCTCCGCTGGTGCTGCTTGACGAGCTCATGAAGATCGAGGCCGAGCTGGGCCGCGACCGTTCCAAGAAGGCCAAGGCCAACGGCCCGCGCACCATCGACTTGGACCTGCTGTGGATGGACGGCGAGACCCACGGCGGCAAGAAGCTGCGCCTGCCGCATCCGCTGATCGGCGAGCGTGACTTTGTGCTGGTGCCGCTCGAGGACCTGATGCACGACCCGGCTCGGTTCTTCCGCTACAACGGCGTCGAGGTCAAGGAGCCCGAGGATCGCGTGGGCCATATCGTGGGCGAATTGGGGCGTATGTAGATGATCGAGATGAATGCTGTTGCCGCTGGCACCGAGCTCGACGCGGCGCGTGACGCGGGCCGCGAGGGCGTGTCCGCGGGCTGGTGCGCGTGGAGCGTGGGCGATGCTTCGCTGACGTTTTCGCTGGTTGTGCGCCCCGATGTGAACATGCACGCCTTCCACGGCCTGCCGTTTGTGGCCGCGATGGGCATGATGGACGCGCTCGTGGGCACGGCTTCGACGCCGGGGTTGGGCCTTGCCGGTAAAGTGGGTATCCAGTGGCCGAGCGATATCGTGTGCGGTGCGCCTGCGTTTGAGGCGTCGCTCGCGCGTGTTGCCGTGAACGGCGGTGCCGGTGCTGCGGGCATGTTTGCCGCGGTGACGGTTGATATTGAGCGTGCGGCGCTGGGTGAGCTTGGCGTGGATATGGCAGATGAGGCGCTGATCGAGGCATTGGCCGCCGCTGTGCTGACCCGCGTTGACGCCTGGGCGGTTGCCGCCAACACGCCGCAGGGCGCTGCCGGCCCGCTGGCTCCGGTGCTGGGCGAGTACTTTGACATGGTGCCACTGCTGGGTCGTCAGGTCGCGGCGGTGTCGCCCAACGGTTTGCCGCTTGCGGTCGGTGTGTTTGCGGGCCTGGACATCTGGGGTCGCGCGACCATCAAGACCGATGCCGGCGAGCAGGAGTTTCCGCCCGAGGCCGTACGGATTCGCGGACTGTAACGCGAGGCGCCCGCGCTCAAAGATAACGATGACAACGAAGCCCTCTTCGGCCTGTGCTGGGGAGGGTTTCGCCTATCTGGGGAATGGGTTGCCAGCGCCCTATTCCTCAAAACTGAAAAATTTTCGTTTTTGAGGAATAGGAAACATGCACGATATCGCTGTGCTGGGTGTATTCGAGGAGCTGCTATTCCTCATAATTGAAAATAATTCAGTTTTGAGGAATAGGCTTGGCGAACGTTTGCGGGGGCTGTGGCATCGGGCATGCTCGACTTAAGCCCCTGCCTTACCCCAGCTCCTGCATGCGGCGGTAGATTTCGCAGATGCCCTTAATGGTAAGTTGTCCGTCGATCACATCGAAGGCGTCGGTCGAATCGGCGACGATGCCGGCGAGGCCGCCCGTGGCGATAACGGTGGCATCGTCGCGGCCCAGCTCGCGCTTCATGCGCGCGACCAGGCCCTCGGCCATGGCGGCGGCGCCCACGACGGCGCCAACTTTGATGCACTCTTCTGTATCGCGGCCGATGGCATGCTCGGGCGCCTCGAGCGGAACGCTGGCGAGTTTGGCGGCACGGGCGGCGAGCGCATCCATGGAGATGCGGATGCCCGGTGCGATTGCTCCGCCAATGTAATAGCCGTTCTCGTCGATAACGTCGATATTGGTCGCGGTGCCAAAGTCCACCACGATTGCCGGCGCGCCGTAGAAGGTCTCGGCGGCAACGGCGTTGGCGACGCGGTCGGCGCCCACGGCCTGGGGGTTCGCCGCCCGCAGTTTGGTCACGGCCGCCGTCTGCGGTCCAATGACGATGGCGTCCGCCGCGATGCGGTCGGCCACGGCGTGCCACTCGCGCGAGAGCTGCGGCACCACGCCGGCAAAGGCGACCGCGTCGACCGCGTCGAGTGAGAGGTCGTACATCTTAAAGAAGCCCATCAGGCGCACATGGATCTCGTCGGCGGTGTAGGAGCGGTCGGTGGGCATGCGCCACGACTGCACCAGCTCGTCTCCGTCAAACAGGCCCATGGCCGTCTGCGTGTTTCCCATATCGATAGCGAGCAGCATGTCTACTCCAGGTGTCGGCGTAAAAGGACGCGCACCATTGTATACGTGCCGTCGGCGACAGGCTGCGATTCGCTTACGGTGATATGGGCTGAGGGGTTTAAATATGAAGGAATTATGCTCTACGAGATTTTCCTTGCCGTTTACCGAACTCCCGCGTAATATTCTTTCTTGCGCACATGAGGCGCCCAGACATTGCGGGGTGGAGCAGTCTGGTAGCTCGCCGGGCTCATAACCCGGAGGTCGTAGGTTCAAATCCTGCCCCCGCGACCAAGAACTTGCAGCTCGTCGGCCTAGCCGGCGAGCTTTTTTGTTATTCCGGGACCGTGTTTTCGGTCCAATTCCCAACCTCTCAATCAAAGATCTCGATCTGTAACATCTAGACCCGATTTGGGCGGCTAGATGTTACAGATCGAGATATACCGGTGGATTGGGTCCCGTTTGTCTAAATCTATAACACGAGGGACGGATTTCGCCGAGTTGTTGTTATAGATTGAGATTTTCTAGCAGGCGGGTCCCGTTTGTCTCGATCTGTAACAGTAAGGGGGCAAAAGTGGGTCCAGATGTTACAGATTGAGATGTTTGTCCGGACCGAATTTGTTTGTCTCGATCTGTACCTTCTAGGGTCGTTTTTGGCCTGTAATTGTTACAGATTGAGACAAACCGACGGGTCGCCCCGCCCCATCCACCTGCCGCCACCTGCTATCCGCCGATTTCCGTTGCGCCCCTGTGGCTCCATGCCATATCCTCTAGACAACTACGCGGCATCATCGCCGCCGCGCCTACAAGAGAGGAATGTCCATGACCACACCTGCGTCCAAGCTGCTTCAACCCATTACGGTTGGCCCCCTTGAGCTCAAAAACCGCATTATGTTCCCGCCGCTTACCACCGGCTACGAGGAACGCGACGGCTCCATCGGTGAGCGCAGCCTGGCCTTTTACGAGCGTCTGGCCCGTGGCGGCGTGAGCTACATCGTCATCGGCGACGTCGCTCCCGTTATGACCGCGAGCCCCACGCCCAAGCTGGCGACCGATGCCCAGATCCCCACGTTTAAGGCGCTGGCCGACGCCGTCCACAAGCACGGCGCCAAGATCGCCCTGCAGCTGTTCCATCCCGAGTACGACGTGCCCGGCGTCGGCCGCATGGTCATGGGCTCCATGGCCGCCGCCAAGGCCGCGCAGGAGGCCAAGGCCGCCGGCGACGAGGAGACCTTCGCCGCCAAGATGGCCGAGTCCAACGAGATTCGCAAGCAGGCCTACGCCAAGCTGCACCACGACATGCAGCACTTTGTGAACGAGGCGAGCGTGGAGCAGCTCACCCAGATCAAGGAGGCCATCGCCGCCTCGGCCGCTCGCGCACAGCAGGCCGGGATCGACGCCATCGAGGTCCACGGCGACCGTCTGGTGGGCTCGCTGTGCTCGGCTATCCTCAACCAGCGCACCGACGAGTACGGCGGCTCGTTCGAGAACCGCGTTCGCTACGCGCTGGAGGTCGTCGCCGCCATTAAGGAAGCCGCACCGGAGCTGATGGTGGAGTACAAGCTCCCCGTGATCATGGAGAACCCCGACGGCACGCCGCGCGGCAAGGGCGGCCTGCAGCCCGATGAGGCCTGCGAGTTTGCCAAGCTGCTCGAGGGCGCGGGCATCGACATGATCCAGGTCGCGCAGGCCAACCACACCGGCAACATGGGAGACACCATTCCGCCCATGGGCGCCATGCCCTACAACTGGACGCTGCCGGTGGCCGAGCGCGTCAAGGCCCTGGTCTCCGTGCCGGTGGCAACCGTCGGCCGCGTTGTCTCGGTCGAGGCCGGTGAGAAGATTCTGGAAGACGGCGCGGCCGACATCATCGCCTATGGCCGCTCGCTCATGTGCGACCCCGACATTGCGCTGAAGGCCGCCACGGGTGAGCCCATCCGCGAGTGCCTCAACTGCAACAAGGGCTGCGTCGACGCGATTCAAAACCGCAAATACATCTCGTGCGTGCTCAATGCCGAGAACGGCGACGAGGCGACCATCGCCATTAAGCCGGGCGAGGGCGACAAGAAGATCGCCGTGGTGGGCGGCGGTATTGCCGGCCTGGAGGCCGCGCGCGTGGCGGCCAAGCGCGGCTACGACGTGACCGTCTATGAGGCGAGCGATCATCTGGGCGGCCAGATTGTGCTGGCGGCCGCGCCTCCGCGCAAGGACGAGATCATGCGCTCGGTGGAGTATTACGAGAAGATTCTGCCCGGCCTGGGCGTAAAGGTTGAGCTCAACCATGCCGCTACGGCCGAGGACCTCAACGCCGCCGACGCCGCGATTGTGGCTGTGGGCGCGCACGACGTGGTCATCCCCGTTCCGGGCGCCGATTCGGACAAGGTCGTCTCGAGCTGGGACGTGCTGGCCGGCAAGGCGGAGCTCGCGGGCTGCATCGCCGTTATCGGCGGCGGCCTGGTGGGCACCGAGACTGCCGAGTACCTGCTGCAGAACGGCTGCGAGGTGGCGATTGTCGAGATGCTCGACAAGATTGCCGCAGGCGAGTCCGAGACCATTCTGCCGCTGATTATGAACGACTTTGCCGCCCACAACGTTGAGCAGCATGTTAAGACCCGCCTGACCGCCATTGCCGACGAGGGCGTGGAGGCCGTTCGCACCACCGAGGACGGCGCCGAGGAGCCGGTGAAGATCGCCTGCGATTACGTGGTGATGGCCGTGGGCTCCAAGGCCAACGGGTTTGACCTGGACGGCGTAACGGTGCCCGTGACCTGCGTGGGCGACTGCTCGGGCGAGCGCACCGCCGACATTGCGAGCGCCATTCGCACGGCGTATCACGCGGCCAACGAGCTCTAAGTAAGAAAGCTATCGCGTATTGAGTGGGCGGGGAGTGCCGTATCGGCGCTCCCCGCCTTTTTTGCCAATGAGGGCGCCCCTGACCAGCGGGTTCAGAAAATCCGAATTTCATGCACCAGAAAATCCGACTCCTTAGAACATGAAAATCCGAATCGCAACCACCCGAAAATCCGAATTTGCTACAGTGGAATAGAGGAATCAGAAAGCAGGAACTGGAAATCTGCGGGGGTGGCTCATGGCGGGCGAAAGGCTACATCGGGACGGATACATCCCGCGTATCGTGGATGCGCAAATCGAACGCTACCTTCGCGTCTTTGGCGCGGTCGAGATTGCGGGCACCAAGTGGTGCGGCAAGACGTGGGCCGCGCTTGAGCACGGGGCGTCCGCCTCGTATGTCGACGAGAATCTCGACCTCGCGCGTGCCGACCCGGCGATGATGTTGCTGGGAGACCGTCCGCATATTATCGATGAGTGGCAGCGAGTTCCCCAGATTTGGGACTACGTTAGACACGAGGTTGACCGCACCCGGGGCACGCGCGGCGCCTATATCCTCACGGGTTCCGCCACGCCTGCGTTTGGCTCAAAGACGGAGGCACCCGCGCATAGTGGAGCCGGCCGCATCGGCCGCGTCCGCATGTACCCCATGACGCTTGCCGAGACAGGTGAGTCCAGCGGCAAGGTGAGCCTGGCGGGCTTGTTTGAGCATCGTTTTGAGCCCTGTCGGTGCAATGGCGATACACCGGGGCTTGTCGAAGCCGCCTGCCGCGGCGGCTGGCCCGAGGCGATCGATATGGTTTCGGCTGACGCCCAGCTCATCGCTCGCGAATATCTCAACACTACGTTTTCGAGCAGCTTCCCGGCGGTTGGTCTCGACCCCGATATTGCTCGTCGAGTCTCCGCATCGATCGCGCGCAATCTGGGACAGGCGACCACGTATAAAACGATTCTTATGGATATGTTCGGTGCCGAGGGGGAACCCGCAGCGTTTGCCGACGAGACCAAGGTGCGCAGGTACCTGGATGCCCTCAAAGGCATGTTCATTCTCGAGGAGGTCCCCGGTTGGGTTCCCGCCGCGCGCGACAAACGACGCTTTACCGTCAAGCCCAAGCGCTATCTGGCAGATCCGAGCCTTGCTTGCGCCTTGCTAGGTATGTCCTTGCAGGCGCTGCTTGCCGACTGGCAGACATTTGGTCTGGTGTTTGAGAATTTGGTCATACGCGATCTTTCGGTCTACGCACGTTCGCTCGACCTGCTGGATAGCACGCCCGTGCGCTATTATCGCGACGATTCGGGCCTTGAATGCGATGCCATCGTGCAGCTAGCCGATGGACGGTGGGCCGCCTTTGAGATTAAGGTGAGCGAAGATAAGGCGAGCGCCGGCGTTGAGAGCCTCAAGCGCGTTCGCAAGAAGGTCTGTGGAAATCCTCGTTCACGCACACGCGAACCGGAGTTTATGGCCGTGATTGTGGGGGTGGGTGAGTACGCCCGCGAGGTCGAGGACGGTATCTACGTGATACCCGTGCGCGCGTTGGGGTGTTAAGGGGCGGCACGCCGTGTGCCCGCTGCCCGGTGCTGCGGATTGGTGCAAGTGGTCAGGTTTGTTTGCACCATGTCCTTGGCATATGGAAGAAGCTGCTATTCGTAATCTTTAAGACATCATTAAGGCTTGCGCTGTGGAGCAAACCGCAGGTCAATGCTATTCTTTTACCTTATCGTATGGTGTTGTATTCTGCCTGAATTCTCTACCTGCGAACAACGGATAAACGCGACCGAGCGGAAAGGATGGCACGCCCGCTAGCAGGGCAAACGTAAACGATGAGTGGCATGGACCGACATAGCGAGCTCCAGCAGCACAAGACGGCGGCCGAGTACCGCCAAGCTGCCGACGAGCACGTGCGGACCCTCAAGGATTTCTGGAAGGATTTCCTGGTGAGCGGTCTGTTTGTGCTGGCCTCCATCGTTGCCATCTTTGCATGCCTGGCCTGGTTTGCCGCGAATAACCGAGTGAGTGCCACGGGGAGCACGATCGCGGCGAAGGGCCCGCGGTTTGTGCTCTCGGGAACGCAGGGCGGCACGGCGGGTAAGTACGACACTCAGGACAACTACGCGTCGGACAGTACAAGCCTTGCCGTGAACAATCTTTTCAACCTCAATAACATGAGCACCGATGGCGGTCTCTCTCCGGGGTCGGCCGGCCAGCTCCAGCTCAACGTCAGGCCGCTCTGCAATGACCTGCACGATATCACGGTGGAGATGACCTGGGAAATTTCTGTTCAGACGAGCGTTGCGGGCACGGGCGGCACTGCTGCGGATGCATCGAAAAACGAAGAGATCATCAACTCGCTTAAAGATTTGGTGCGCGGTCATATCCTGGTTTTTCAGGGCAAAGATGCCTCTGGCTTTTACTCGAATCCGCTGGTCCCCACGACCACCACGGTGACCCAGGACGGGGCCAGCGTCACCGTCATTACGCAGAGCTTTACCATCCCAAAGTCGAGCTTTTACGCTGCGGACTCAAATAGCACGACCGAAACCGTCACCAAAACCCTCTACTGGATTTGGCCGGAACAGTTCAAGAGCTATGTTCGCACGGGCAACGCCGGCTACGGTGGCAACCTTTTCGCTAACACAGGCGACGAGGGGGGATACACAACCCTCGTCGGCGACATCAACAATAACCACGCGCGCTATTTCCGCGCCGATAGCACGAGCGTGCCAGGTCAGGCGCCTAGCGCGGTTCCGCCTGTCGGAGCCGGCATGTCCTCTGCGGATGTGGAAACCTGCGCCAGCTACTACAACAACGCCGACGAGATTATCGGCAAGAACGTCAAGTACATTCGCGTGCGCTTCACCGCCAAGGAGACGGATAAATAAATGGACGAGCAGCTTAATGCCCGCGAGCAGGGCGATATCAAACACAACGAAGGAGCGGCAAACCCCGGCGGCAACGGGTTCGGCTCGCACGGCGAAGCGCGTCCGGCTGGCCGCATCGAGCGCATCAAGGCTTGGGTGAGCGACCACCGTCGCGAATCCCTGGCCATCGTGGGTCTGGTGGCCGTGCTTCTCGTGTTGCTGGGATTGACGCTCGGATGGTTCGTCGATGCCAATCGCGGCTCCACCGTTGGCAAGATCAAGGAGCCGGCGGAGCTCAAAGTGCTGGGCCCCAACGCTACGGCAACAGAGCAGGTCGACCTGAGCTACAACCCCGAATACGGCGATACCAAGACCGGCAACACGGTGACGCTCAAGCGCCCGTTTTGCGTGCAGACGGGCGGTGACGGTTTTGAGCTGCAACTCGCGAATACGACCAACATTACGGGTCTCACTATTGAGCTGTACAGAGCCGAGAACACGTCTGCGCTCCAGACGCCCGACGTGAGCGGTACCGCAGACGGCAAATCTTATAGCTGGAAAGCAACCGGAGAGAACCTGCTGACGAGCTTCGAATATATCAACAAGGAGAACGACGGTCTGGCAGCCGTGCCGGGCGAGGGCGCAAGCGACCCTACATTCAAGGACTATCAAAACGTCCAGCGCAACGCGCGCCCGCTCTACCGATACAAGAAATTCGGCAAAGGCGACCTCAACGCTAAGACACTCGACAACTCGACTGGCAATGACACGCTTAACTTTATCATCAAGCTTTCGTGGGACGAGAGCGCCAAAGAGACCGACGTGATTTACCTGATCGCGCGCAACACGAGCGGCAAGTAGGAGAGGGGGCGCACATGGAGAAGCAAGAGAAACAGCAGGATGCCGAGCGCGAGCAGCTGGCAAAAAGCAAGAGCCTAGTCAAGAACAAGCTGGTTGTGGCGGCAATCGCACTTATTTGCGCCGTGGCGCTCGTGACGGGTGGCTACTTTACCTATTCCGCCTACACCGCCAACGGATTTCTAAAGTCCGTCGCCGCAACGGGCACTGCGCAGAGCCTATTTGCAAGCGATTTGCTCACGGGCTATATGAGTGCGCCTAGCCCCGACGAGCTCGCCCGTGCCCAGCGCTCCGTTACGGTGTATCCCAACAACGGGCAGTGCAACTTTACCTTTAGCATCTACAACTACTTGCTGGGCAACAGCAACTTCTGCAACGACAAAAATGTGACATACACCTTGACGGTCGAGGGGCACGGGCTCGATGGCGCCACGTGGAGCTATGCGCCCCAGCCCGGTAGCAGCGTCACGCTTCCGGAGAATCAACCTACCAAGAACGACTACACCGTGACCTTCCCCGAGGCTAAGTTGGGACAAGCATACTTTGTGATTAAGGCCACGGTCGTATCGGAGAAGAGCCCCGGCACCGAGCTAGCCTGTCTGGCGGCGAAAGTCGTGCCGTCAAAGAGGGCCGAGGTCAAGACCGCTGCGGTTGAGGGCGCGCTGGTCGATGAGGCTGGCAAGTTTGCTGATTACGCTGCATACAACTACCGCGTGACGGTTACGGGCGCACTGGCAAACGTCACGCTCACGTGGGGGGAGAACGTGGAGATCGACCCGTTCTTTGAGACCAACCATAGCGCGACGGTGGATGCTGCAGCTCGCAAGGCTACGTTCACCATGGAGCCGGGTTCGATGGTCGTCAACTTTTACCGAGCGGACGGCAAAACGCCCGGTGGCTGGGGTGACCTGGGCATTAGCGTGAGTGGAACTACCCTGACGGGCACGACGGAGACTCAATAACTCTGGAAGCAGAGTTTTTAGGATAAGAGGTACGGAATCGATGAGAACGGCAAAGCGCATATTCGCAGAGTTCATGACGGTGGTCATGGTGCTCCAAGCATGCTCGCCCACGGTGGCTGCTGTGGCGGCAGGCTGGCAGAACATCTCGAACGAGATTGCTGCCGCATCTGCGAAGGCGTTGGATACTGCCGAGGGCGGCGAGACCAACGGCGATGTCACGATCGGGTCTGGGTCGAGTGATACCGGCGCCGACAGCGACAGTGCTGGGGATGACGCGGTGAAGGATGACGCTGCAGCAGGCGATACCACCGATAGCGCCACGGGTTCCGATTCCACGGGCGACCAGACGGAAGGCGACGATGCCGCTGACGATGCCGCCGCTGACGACGCCGAGCAAGATGCCGATGATGCGACTTCGGAGGACGCTGAGGCCCAGGCGGGTGCGACGATCACGGATTTGAATAAGCTCGTCGAGCTGCTCGAGAAGAACGGCGCGGAAAGCATCGTGCGCAAAGACGACGAGAGCGGAATCCGAAGCCTCGATGTCAAGTCGTCGGAGGCGTTCGCCGTCCTGTCTAACGCCGACGCTTCGCTTTACTATGATGCGCAGATCAAGGTTATCATCACGGGCGATGCGAAGCTCACCGAGTCGGCTAATAACGGCATGTCTTTCCAGGGTCTTGGCAGTGATGAGCATCCGTTTGAAGGCAGGATCTATAGGTCGCTGAATGGCGCTGATAGTCCCGTCGAGCTCACGACTGATCGGACGGTTTTTAATAGCCTCAAGCTGACCGACCAAAACAATATGGTCAAGATAAAGTGGGTAGGCGCGACTAGCTATAGCGCGCCGATGGTCGCTTCGAAGGTCAGCGGTGCGGAAAACGGCGAAGCGAGCAAGACACTCATCGCGTCGGTTGACATCGTGGAACCCGTGAACGTTGATGTGAAGGATACGACTTCCGCCTTGACGGCACCCCTCCTGGGTGCGACGACGGGCGACCTTGCTGCGAACGTTACCTATAGCCTCACCGATTCTCGAAAGAATCTCAACGCGAATGCGACGGGCAACATTGGCTTGATTGCCAACACGGTCGAGAGCGGGAGCTTGACGGTTGAGTCCGTCACGTTCCCCAACGATCTGACCTCAGGCGGAGCCGTCAAAACGAGCTCTGGCAACGCTGGCCTGCTCGTAGGCGAAGTCAAGGACGGTGCGACCCTGAGCATTGGCACTCTGGCAAACGTTCCCACCGCCACCGTCCAGTCTACGAACGGCTCCGCCGGTGGCGTTGTAGGACTCGTTGGCTCGAGCACGGGTGCCATGGTCAACGTCACGGAGGCTCTCGACCTACACGCGCTCGCCGTCAAGAGCACCTCCGCCAGCGGCGGTTTCATCGGACAAGCGACCAACCTGAGCCTTTCGCAATCTGAGGGCGCAAAGGTGGCGTGTCCTGAGCGTATTGGCGATTCGAATAGCAAAATCTCCGGCGGCTTTATAGGCAAGGTCAGCTTTATTCAGTCGGTTGAGTTTACTGGCAATAACCAAATCGATACGGGTAATGGCGTTACGCTTGCGGGCGCGGCGCATGTAAAGGGCGCGGTTGACGGAGCCGGCTCGGTTTTCGGCGTGCTGGCGCTGGACGATCCAAGCGTTTCTGTGTCATTCAAGGACGGCTCATTCAAGAGCACGTTTGGGGACGATGCCAGTAATGCTGCCTTCGGCGGCCTTATTGGCTTTGTGAGCGGCGCTGCGAATTCGACCGAAGAGACGAGTCCTCTAAGCCTTCTGAAAGTTGAAGGCGTGACGACTAAGTTTTCGCTCGTTAAGAGCCCATATTTTGCTGGCGGCATTGTTGGATGGCTTGGTACGTCCGCTATGCCCGCCGCGCTTGAAATTAATAATGCTACGGTCAACTGCACCCAGGTCGCTTCAACGAGCAACGGCTTTGGCGGAGCGGTCGGCTGCATCGACAAAAACAGCGTCGCGGATGTCAACGGGATTACCGTGAGCAATGAGGGCAGCATCGCCAAGGGCGCTGGCATTGCCGCGGAGTGCTGGACGGCCACGATACGCCTTGGGGGCGAAACCGATTTTTCCAACATGCATTTTGGCGCGGGGGATGCTACCGCGCAAATAGCCATGGTGCGTTCCGATTATCCGTCGCTTGTGTTCGCTCGCGGCACGGGCAGCGACAGCGAGCCGACGAATTCCAATGAAAAAGACTACTGGATATACAAGCGGTGTAAGGATGCACCCAAGATTGATGATCTTGGCGGAGCCCAAGATGCCTCTAAGGGCTATGGGGAGGTCGTAAGGCTCGACGGATCGAAGCTAAAATGGAACCTGATTCAGCTCAACGAAACTACGCATAAGCCTGAAGGCCCTTCATCGGCCAACTATAGTTGGCAGGTTGGTTATGTAAATGGCGCCGACAGCGACAAGTGGAACCAGGACCACACGTTCGACATCGACGACATACAGGATTTTGTTGTCCTAGCATTGTCGATTCAGACCGGCGGCTTGTATAACGGCGTGTTTGGCCCGACCTCAAACATGGCTGACCTTCTTGGGAGCCAAACGGTAATCAACCTGAACTGCGATGTCAATTTGTCGGGCACGGGCATTGGGGGTCTTGGCCTTGACAGCCTGAACAACGGCGTATCGTTTTCGGGAACGTTCAACGGCAATAATCATAAAGTAACCCTTGCCGTCGGCGAGCCGTATGGCACGCGCGACGGGAAGACGCTTGCCGCCGGCGATACGAGTGACGGCAACGGTAAGATTTACCGCCATGGTCGTCTGGGCTTGTTCAATGCCATTGGCGGTGCCGCGAAGGTGAGCAACCTCACCATCGGTGGCTTCATGAAATTCGACAACGGCCTCAGCGTCGATGCCGGTTCGCTTGCGGCGTCAATTACGGGCACCGCCGACGAGAAACTGACGTTGTCGGGCGTAGCGTGCGAGACAAAGATCACGTGTGATGATACGTTCGGTAACGATGCGAACATCGGTGGTATTGCGGGTAGTGTATCGGCGGCTGCAAGCGTTGATTTCGGTGGCAATAGCAAAGCACAAACGGCTATTGCTACAGGCAATACGCTCAGGGGCGACACCCGCATCGGCGGCGCCATCGGTTATGTGGGTGATGTAACTTCGACATTCAATGTGACCAGCCTCGAAGTTGGTGGCTCAATCAATACTGGTGACTGTGCCGATGGCAAGATCGCCCAAGTCGGCGGCCTTATCGGCTGTATTGTTCAGAGTACCTATAATGTCAAAAAGGAGATAGTCAGTTCGGCTGTCAAGAACGTCAACATTATGGGGCTCGCATACGACTCGTTCGATATGGCCGTGGGCAAGAACGGCGACAAGTACCATGGCGCCGGCGGCCTTCTGGGCTACAGCTGGGGCAACGCCATCGTTACCATTGGCGATTCCTCTGCGAGTTCCGACGATAGGCCCTACGCTCTTAAGACGAATGAAACTACTGTGACTGCGAATGGCTCAGTTGAGGTCGGCGGTCTTGTATATGCCACGAGCGGTCACTGGATCATTAATGACTACGCTGTCAATTTGGCGGGCGCTTCTTTCAATACCGAGAGCGCCACTACGCTTGGCGCTCTTATTGCTCGAGGCAGTACGTCCGATTCGGCCAATAGCTTTGGCGCCGAAATCTCCTACACTGGCCTATATCTGGAAGACAAGGCCAGTTGGGAAACCGCTTATGCTGTGGGCGGGGCGTCCATTGTCGCTCCAAAGGTAACGACGTTTGATGAATGGGTCGCTAATGGCGTGAAGCCCGGAAGCAAGTTGATGGATAACGGCTGCAATGCGATCGTTTCGCTTCATACCCAGGCTGATACGTTAGACATGAGCGGGGATCCCGCCAAGGACAATAGCTATCGAAATCGAACGGTTTTCGGCGAGGGCGAGGATCACAAAACGAACGGGTCTGTTCGCTATTACTACAATCTGGACAGGGCTTTGACTCGGGTGAAAGACCTCAATGCGTCTGTAATGAATACGCCCGAGCACCTTGTTTTGTGGGCGGCGAGGAAATACGCCCCAAGTTCGACATGTACGTATCTTACCGGTGACAAAGAGAAGATTTTTACCAATAACGTAATCGGCCCCAAGAGCGGCAATCCGGTCACTATCGATTTGACGGGCTATAGCTACTATCCCTCAAATGTTAGCGACAACAATGTGACCATCCAAAACGTAGAGATCATCTTTTGCTATTCGAAAATAAAAGATGAACAGCAAGGCAATAAAAGCAACGACTCGGCTACTCAGCATGAGAATATGCATTGCGGTCTTATTCGAACGATTGGCAACAGGAGCCTCACCGTTAGCAGCGTAACGCTTTCAGGAACAGTGGGCAGAGCTAAAAATGATGACGCAAAAGGACTTGACCCCAAGAGTGTATCGGGTGCGCTCGTACTTCGTTGTGCCTACGGAGCATCTGGCGATAAGAAGGCAGCGATCACAATTGACACACTGAAGCTCAACGGCCTGCAGGTCGACGGAGCGGTGGACAAGCAGTATGCGCCGCTGCTGATAAACGCCATAACAAGGTACGTCAATTTGGATGTCAAAAATGTAACGACGTCTAAATATGCTGACAATTCTGGCGTCAATAAAACCGCGGCGTCAAGTTTGTTCGGCTATCTGGGCTATGACAAGAATTCTGATCAGGTCACAGCAAAGTTTGAGCAAATAAGCCTGCCTAGCCAGAAGGGCAATACGATTTTCACCCACGCGAGCCTGCTGGAGAGCTTTGGCTATACAACCACGGGTACTGCGGACTATACCTTTACCAAGGCCGATGCCGTGGCCGGTAATGTGACGTACGGAAGCGAAATCGATGCCCAAGGCAAGGAATACACTGGCAAGCAGCTTTGGTATTACGACGAAGTGACGTATGGCACCGATGAAGGCTTGGTAGAGACGGATAATGCCGAGAAGGCAAACGTTGAAGCACAACGGTTCAGCAATTATCTTCCCTATGTAGCCAAGGGAAAAGCCACCGAGAATGGCGTTCAGTACCACGAAATCAAAGTCAACCAGCGCATTCCTAACTTCACGATGGGTTGCGGCACCTATGGCGACCCGTACGCGATTACCTCGGCATCGGAGTTCAATGCGGCGGCGAACTACATCAACAACGGCACCGCTCTTGACGGCTGGGAAGTTACTATCGTAAAGGACCAATCGGCGCTTTGCCAACGTCGAAACGGGGGCAGCGTCGATAATGAAGTTACCTATGTCTATAAGCAGACGAACGACACCAAGAAGAAGTGGGAGAAGAAGGTCGACGACGCGACCGACTCCAATGATGTGCTTTCCGACGATACAATGCGTCGGTATCTGCAAAGTGCGTATTACAGCATTGAGCCCAAGTCGGATGCGGATAACACAATTGAGCTCGATGGCTCGGCGTTCGCCGGATTCGGCACCTCGGCATACCCGTTCCGCGGCGTCATCGTTGGCGACGTGAACGGCACGGCTGCAACGATTGTAATCAAAAACAATACTGGCTCATTACGCGGCCTTATTCCTTACAGCTATGGCAGCGTGGTGCGCAACCTGAACATTCGCTATGTGGATGCACAAGCGACTATTACTTATTCTGCCAAGGATGCGGATGGTGTTCCGACGGCGTTTTTCGGCGGCGTTATCGGCTGCATTCTTGGCGGCGATAACATTATTGATGGCGTGGTCGTTAATGGGACGACGGCCGATAGCCCTACAACCGGGTTTACGGTTGCTGGTGGCGGAACTAAGCCGCATCTTGTTCCCATTGGCGGCTACGTCGGCGCCATTGCGGGCGGCGGCGTGATTTTCCGTAATATGTCGAAGGCATCTTGGCGAGCAGGAACTAAAACAAAATTCAAAAGTGCTGGAGAAGGCGGTGCGAACTTCAAGCTGTACGACAACCCCTACGTTGGTCGTGTGATTGATGGCTATGCCTTTAGCGAGGGCTGCGACGTTGAGAACGGAGACTCTAACTACAAGATCAACAAGCTTGATGTGAATGACACCGGCTGCGTAACCACGACCGATACGTACGTGAAATTCAGCTGGGATGCCGGCCAGCAAAACAACAAGGCCCCTAAAACTACAGTCAAAGATCGACAGGGCCTGCTCGTGCTGTCTGCCATCATCAATAGCGGCGCGGGCGCTGGTGCTGCTCACACCGATTCGAAAGACGACAAAGGCACGTACCGCGGGTCGCATGCATATGAGGGCAGTAGCGTCAAAGGCGCCATTCCCTCAACGGGATACAAGTTCGGAAATGAACGGTATGGCAAGGTTCGCAATGCGCAGTATGCTGCGGTTGGAAATCCTGCTGAAGCAGCAAAGGGCGATTTCGCGATCTCGATCAATGACGACCTTAAGGCGCCAGGCAACCAGGAATACCAAGGCCCATTAAACGGCGAAGACGGACAAGATATTAATTCGCCCTATTTGGTGAAGAAATACGCGACCGATTGGCGCACGGGCTATGTGTGCGCGATGGGCGTTTGCGGCATGGACCTGGAGTTTGAGCAAGGCAAGACCCATGACTATGACATGAGGAAGTATGGCTCGGGTTTCTTGGGTCTTTCGGGCCGCTATTACTCAAATGCATGTGCGACCGACAAAAAGGTAAATGATAAAGATTTCATTACTCCGGGCATTGCCACTGTCAACGGCAACGGCGCAACAATCAAAGTGTCAAACAACGCGCGCGAATACGTGGATGACGACTATTGCGTGGCGGGCGTAGGCGGCCTGTTCAGCACTATCAAGTTCTACTCGAATGCATTCAATAAGGGAAGCATCGAAGCGAATGACAGCGCAAACGTAAACAATCTCAACTTCAGCGACTGCAACATTTCGCTTACCTATGTATCTTCGACCGGGGTAGAGCAGTCCAAGTCGACGAGCAATGAAAATAGCGGCTCGGTGGGAGTCGGCTGCCTTGCGGGCTCAACTGCAAACCAGGGAGGTTCGGGCGAGGTCGCCTATGGCGTGTTCAAAAACGTCGGCATTTCTAACAGCACCGTAGTCGGAGGCTGCACGGCTGGCGGCCTCATTGGAAGTGCTGGCCTTATGTCGCGCAGCACCGATGGCGCCAACGGTTCGATTGTGAATTATGGGGGAACGTCCTCTCCTGTGCAGCTCTACGACTGCTCGTACACCGGCCTTAACGTCACGGGCGAGAAGAAGGTCGGTGGCTATGTGGGTGCGATCGCCTCGCCGTGCGGCGTGTGGACAACCGCGGCCACAGGGGTATACGAGAAGACTATTGGCAAAAACTCGACCATAACCGCCACGGGAACAACACCCTACGTGGGCGGCGTGTTCGGTTATACCTCCAGTAACGTATCGGTGAACACCAAAATTGGCATCACGGAAGCCGTCGCATCGAGCACGGCAGTCATCTCTGGGGTAAATGTACTCGCCACCGGGTCGAACACCGATAAGTACATGGGCGCCGGCGGTGTGGTCGGAAGCGCCTATAGAGGCGTTATTTCTATAAGCAACGTGCGCATTGATGCCGGAGGCGATGCCAAGAGCGCCATCATCGGCGATGCCACCGGAACGAACAATAGCATCCGTAATGCGGGCGGCTTGATTGGCGAGGTCACGAGCAGTGGCAGTCCCAACACGTACTGGTTTGAGGGCTGTAGCGTCGAGAATATCAACATTGCCGGCACCGACCAATGCTCGGGCGGACTTATCGGCTACTACTTCAGCAATGTGAACATAGCCTGCAACAATATCGCGATTGAGAGCGCCACGATCAAGGGCAGGTGGAGCGGCGGTCTACTTGGCGCGATTAACAGCGGTGCCGACGTCATCAACGTCACCAACACAAAGGTATCTAACACAACGTTTGGTGGAACCTCCAACGGCGGCATTGCGGGCGACGGACGCGGCCAGTTCCATCTGGTAAACGTGCTCATGGACAGCAATACCTACAAATTGGGCTCTAAGCAGGGCGTGCTCTTAGGCGAGGTTGACACAAACGGCTATAGCCTCTCCGCAGCGGGCGTGAACGTAAAGCTCGGCAACGGCAAGACCACGCGTGATCTGCCGCCGATGGTTTACACGACCAATACGGCCGCCGTAAACAGGAAGACCTACATCGCGTTCGGCGACTATAAGGACACGCTGCGCGCGCCCGACGAGGGCACCACGCTCTACGGTGCGGACGATACCGCTACCACGGCGGCAAGCCCGTACGTGACCACGAGCCCCGTGAGCACGCTGGCGGTGCGTGCCTCCGACAACGACACCACCGACCGCTACCTGTTTGGCGACGGCGCCGCCATCGACACCGCGGCGACCATCCAGAGCGAGGCGGCTGCTGGCGTTGATGGCCGCTACACCTACACCAATATCGGCGGCATTAATGACAACGGCGCCTATCAAAATACCTCGAGCTACGATGCCTCATCCGTGGCGAGTAAGTTCAATTCGAATAATGATACAAGCAGCAACCAGGCCACAACAGATTTCCCCGTTTTGGTGATCTCTGGCAACGACAACACGACGGTCAAGAGCTATCTAAACATCGTCACGAACGGCGGCTTCTCCGACGCTTGCAGATTGAATAACGAGAATGGCACCAATCCGCACGTGACGGCCAAAGCAGAGGTTTTCCAACTCAAGGATGGTGTGTTCGTTAAGGACGATGGCGCGTCGAGCAATCCCACGCTTCGCGTGGTGAACAACGGCAAGAACAACATGTCGTTTAGCCCAAGCTCCGATTGGGATAACGGCAAGGGTCGCTTTACGCTCCTGACCGTCACCTTTACCGAGGCGGGTCAGAGCTACAACGTTCAGGTGCCGATCATCGTTAAGCGCAAGCTCGAGATCGATTTCACTGCAACGTATGATTACGGCACTAAATTTAAAGAAAGCGACTACGCTAACCTTGGAAAAGATGCACACGTGCTTACGAGCTTTGGCGAGCCGATGACGGGTCTGCTTACCTGGACATACAATTCTGCCAATGGGAAGGAAGTCGACTTTGGCTGGGACAGCTATATGGCTGCTGGCGGCTCGATGAAGGGGCTCGGTAAGAGCATCCTCTTCAATGGTGCCGACGGAAGGTTGCCCCAGGGCACCCAGCTTACGCTCATCGATGCGAACGTTGATGGCAAGGCCGGCGGCAGAGAGTATCACTATACGGTGGGCGAAGGCGGAGCAACGAGCGTTTCCCTGAGCGGAAACGACGGCTTTAAGGATTCTGCGGGCAATCCATATCAGGAGCGATGGCTGAGCGAGATCTTGGGTGTGTCGGCCACGCAGGATGGCGCCGGCACATGGACCGTGTGTGATAACGAGGCAGAGGCGACCGCTAAAGCGAAACTCGATGGCAAGTGGACGCTGTTTAAGGTTGCGGGTGCTGACGTTCCCAGCAACAGTCGCTATACGCTAAAGGTACCCAAGGAGAAGGATACCGGCAGAGAGAAGCGTGCATCGGAGAGCGTCTACCTAGTTGTCAACGTGCCCAAGTCGGGCGACGGCGTGACGCAAGCTAGTATCAACGGTTTTACGGCTTCGTCTATTGACTCGAATTCTTCGGGTGGCCGCATATCTTGGAATCTGCATCATGTTTTACGCACCGATGGCAGCGACGATATTCAAAACAGTACGGCATCGACATACAGCATCTTGTCCAATTATGAGCAGAATGTAGTCGACAAAAAAGATGGGGCGTGCATTCCGGTTTCGAAGTCGGAGGACGGTGCCGCCTACGTTCTTTCTCTCGATGTCATGGATACGGTTACGTTTAGCCCGAGCCAATACTATACAGAGAGCGACCATCTGTTCTATCAGCTCGATACATCGCTGTGTCGCTATGGCGCCAACAACAACCTAATGGGAGTAAGCAGTTTCCCGAGCGGAACTTCGGCAATTGCGAAGTTCTATGTTGCCATCGGCAATCAGAACTACAGGTGGAGTGGCAGCGATTGGGAGCCGTATGACGCTTCGACGCCTGCGTTTACACAGATTGTGACGGATACGGGTGATGACTCACTGAGGCTCACGCTCGACCATGACCTTGCCGGAATCCGCAAGCGTGCAGCGGGCGGATCCTTTACCGTGCGTACGGTAGTGGAAGAGATTCGCCTTACGCCGGACGGCTGCAACAAGGTTATCTCCCTGTCCAAGCAGTCTGGCGAGGACGCCTGTACCAAGATGTCCTATACCGCCAAGCTTTCGACGCGTAAGGAAGGCCTTAATACCTCGAGCCTGACGCAGACGAAGCGCGGTAACGTCGGGTACTATCGCATGGACACGGGTGATACGACCATTACGCTTTCTGCGCCAGATAAGTCGCAGCTTGGCATTAACGTGGACGACCTGCGTCCGATCGCGAATGGCGCGATTGGTCTGGGTGCCACGTATGAACTGGGTGGACTCAGCAACGCCGCCGAGGCAATTGCGAACGCAGACTCTGTTGTGTACACGCTCTCGCTTCAGCGCCGCGGAACCGACGGCACGTATGAGAGCGTAACGGATGATATCTCAAACTACGTAACAGTGACGGAGAGTAAGCTTGCCGCGGTCGCTCCCTCCGGTAGCACGATCACCTTCACTGACTCGAAGGAGAACGGCAAGTTCAAAACGAAGAACGGTAATACGACGTTTAGCCTGCCCTTTACCGTTAAGGTCAACACGCAGGTTGAACAGCGTGAGCAGTTCTACGCGAACTATCGCTTGGTGATGACAGCGAGCCTGGTTAAGGGTGACGTGGCGAGCGCAACGCCTCAATCGCCCGACTATGTGACCTATACGCTCACGAGGGTGAACCTCAACGGCATCGACCACTAGTTCCGAAGCCAACTGGCTTCGCAAAGGGGGCGGAAACCACCCGGTTTCCGCCCCCTTTCTTGTTCTCCTGGCCTGCTGCTGCCCCAGCTTCCCACCTAGCTTTCCAGCTTTCCACCTTAGGTGGTAAGTTAAGTGGAAAGCTGGAAAGCTAGGTGGAAAGCTGGAAAGTAAGTGGAAAGTTGACATGTAGGTGCGGGCTGAAGAGGGGTTAATAATTACACAAACCATACCAGCCAAACAAAAAGATACCAATCTGGTTGGTAAAACACCGTCAATGAGCCGCGAGCCAGCTAGCTGGGTAAATAAAACCTAAAGAACTGTTGCAAATTAATGGCAAATGCCCAGATAGCGAAATTGCGATTTTCAATTAACTGTTACGCGCAAACAGCAAAATGCTACTATCTAACATGCACGTAAGAAAGCAGATTAACGGTTAAGGCTAAGAAGTGGCAGGTATGTCGGAAGCAACAAGGACTCGCACGCATGCGCCCGAGGTTAGGCAGCGCGCCGTCGAGGTCCTCCAAGAGGGGGTCGGTCATCGCGCCCTCGCCGCGGAGCTCGGCATTCCCCAGGCCACGGCTCGTCAGTGGGCCCGCGCATATGCCGTGGGCGGTGCCGACGCCGTTCTCAACGCCGGTTCGCATCATCACACCTATTCGTACGAAGTTAAGCTCGCCGTGGTCAAGGACCGCTTGGAAAACGGCTTAACGGTTCGCGAGGCCATGATCAAGCACAAGATTCCTAGCGAGTCTTCGGTCAAGGCTTGGTGCCGTCAGTACCGCGAGAGCGGTGAGTCCGCACTGGTCGATAAGCCGCGCGGTCGCAAGCCGCGCGTTAAAAAGGCGGAATAGCAAACGGGATGGTGCACCCACAGGGGCGCATTTTTCTTGCCGCCCCTCTGCTCCAATGCGGGCGTGCCCTTACCCCGTACGCCTAAAACTCCCCAGTTGACCGAAAACCCGCCGCCGCTACTCCTCAATTGAGCTATAACGTTAAACAATTGCAGCGTTTTAGCATGGGGGAGTGATGGTATGACGCTACTGTATTTCCTTACCCTGTTTCCGCTGGTACCGGCGCTGGGCATGCTGCTCGCGCGCGGTGACCGCGCCCGCGATGCGGCGGGGCTCATAGGCTCCGGCATTATTATGGCGGTGACAGTTGTAGTCGCCGTCATGTTTTTTGGCACGGGTCCGCAGAGCTTTGAGGTTGCCCCCGGCACCTCGCATGTGCTCTCGATCATCAGTTCCGTTATCGACGTCATCCTGTGCGCTGTCATCCTGTACAACGCGTACAAATATAGGAACGCGCTCACCACGGTGCTCGGCATAGTCCAGCTGGTGGGCTCGCTCGCCTTTGCAGCCATGACGCTGCCCGCGGCCGAAGCCGTCACGGCAACGCCACTCTACCTGGACTACATGAGCGTGATCATGGTCCTCGCCGTCGGCATCGTTGGCAGTCTAATCTGCTTGTATGCCCTGGGCTACATGAAGGACTTCCAGGCCCATGACGAGCACGAGGCCGCGCTGCGCGGGCAGACCGCGCCCGACCGTCGCCCGCAGTTCCTGGCGCTCATGTTCCTGTTCCTCTCGGCCATGTTCGTCATCGTGACGAGCGACAACCTTGAGTGGCTGTTCTGCGGCTGGGAAATCACCACCGTGTGTTCGTTCCTTATGATTGGCTACACGCGTACGCCCGAGGCCATCAAGAACGCCTTTACCCAAATCATCCTCAACATGCTGGGCGGCATCGCGTTTTTGGCCGGACTTATGTATCTGCACGTTAACGGCATGCCGCTGACCATCTCGGGCATGATCGAGCTTTCCGGCACCGGAACCGCGCAGTCCGCGCTGCTGGTGATGCCGGTCATCCTGTTGTCGCTCGCCGCGCTCACCAAGGCCGCACAGATGCCGTTCCACACTTGGCTGTTGGGTGCCATGGTTGCACCCACTCCCACGAGCGCCCTGCTGCACTCGTCAACCATGGTCAAAGCCGGCGTGTTCCTGATGGTCAAGCTGAGCCCACTCTATGCCATCTACCCCGTGACCGGCTTTATGGTCACGAGTGTGGGTGCCATCACGTTTTTGCTCGCTGCACTCATGGCCATCTCGCAGAGCAACGCCAAACGCGTGCTCGCGTACTCCACCATTTCCAACTTGGGCCTCATCAGTGCCTGCTTGGGTGTCGGCGCGCCCGAGGCCGTATGGGCGGCCATCTTCCTGATCTTGTTCCACACGGTGGCCAAGTCGCTGCTGTTCCTGTGCGTGGGCACGGCCGAGCATCATATCGGCAGCCGCAATATCGAGGACATGGACGGCATGTTCAGCCGCATGCCGCACCTGACGCGTCTGATGATGCTGGGCATTATGGGCATGTTTGTGGCGCCGTTTGGCATGCTCGTGTCCAAGTGGGGCGCCCTGGTGGCGTTTGCGCAGACCGGCAACGTGCTCATGATCATGGTGCTTGCCTTTGGCTCGGCCGCGACGTTTTACTTCTGGGGCAAGTGGCTTGCCAAGCTTTCGGGCGTCGACCCCACGGCTCAAAACGTTGAGGTCAATGTCCATAAGACCGAATGGATGGCCCTCAACGCCATCGCCGCGCTGCTGATTCTGTGCTGCGTGGCGTTTCCGGTTATCTCGAGCGGTCTGGTGTCGCCTTACTTGGCCATGGTGTTTGGCCGCGTGCCGTACGTTATTGGCAAGGACGCCATGTATCTGATGGTGGTTATCGTGGCGTTTATCGCCGTGGTGCTGCTGACTTCATTCCGCGTGAGCAACAAACCGCACGTAAACGTATATCTTTCGGGTGTGGGAACCGACAATTACCGCCATTTCCGCGGCTCGATGGGACACGAGGTGAAGGCCGAAAAGCGCAATTGGTACTCGGAGGACGCCCTTGGCGAGAAGCGTATTGGCCCCGCGGGTAGCGTCGTGTGCTGCAGCATTATCTTGTTTGCGCTGCTGTGTTGCGCGTGGATTGGGCCCGAGCGGCTTGCCATGAGTGCGCCCTCGGTGCTGCGCGGCAAGTATTTTGAAGGCTCGGGCGTCGTGGGCATTTTTATTGGCACCGTGGCGTTTGCCTTGATTGCGCCGCTTGTGGGCGGCTTGATCGACGGCGTTGACCGCAAACTTTCGGCTCGCATGCAGGGCCGCGTGGGCCCGCGCTTGCTGCAGCCCTTCTACGACGTTGCCAAGCTGCTGCGCAAGGCTCCCGCCAGCGTAAACACCATGGACGATACCTACATGGCGTGCGCGCTCATCTTTACCGTGGTGGGCGGCGGCATCTTTGTGTCGGGCTCCAACACGCTGTTATGCGCCTTTATGGTGACGCTTGCCGCGATTTTTGTGGTGCTGGCGTCCGCCTCGACGCAAAGCCCGTTTGCCCAGGTCGGTGCCGACCGCGAGCTGCTGCAGGTTATGAGTTACGAGCCCGCCGTTCTGCTGATGAGCGTGGGCCTGTACCTTGCCACCGACAGCTTCGATTCCATCGCCGTGACGGGGCAGTCGGCCCCCATCATCGTGTACAGCGCGCCCATTTTCCTCGCGCTGCTCGCGGTGCTTACCATCAAGCTGCGCAAGTCGCCGTTCGATCTTTCGTACTCGCATCACGCGCATCAGGAGATCGTCCAGGGCGTCGCCACCGAGATGAGCGGCAGCACGCTGGCCAAGATGACCCTTATGCACTGGTGCGAGACCGTGCTGTTTTTGATGTGGGTGGGCATGTTCTTTGTCTGGGACAACCCAGTGAGCTGGCTGGTCGCCCTGGTCGTGATGGCTGCGACGTACTTTGTCGAGGTGCTGATCGACAACACCTTCGCGCGCAGCACCTGGCGCAGCTGCTTTAAGCTCGGATGGGGCGTGGCGCTGGTGTTTGGCCTGCTCAACCTTATGCCCATCCTCGTCGACGTGTTTATTTAGGAGGCGGCATCCATGGATCATAAAATGTCGCGCTCGCCGTGGGTTATTCATTACGACGGCTCGAGCTGCAACGGATGCGATATCGAGGTGCTGGCCTCGCTCACGCCGCTGTTCGATGCGGAGCGCTTTGGCGTGGTCAATACCGGCAACCCCAAGCATGCGGACATCTTTTTGGTGACGGGCTCGGTCAACGCTCAGAACTTGCCTGTCGTGCGCCAGATTTACAACCAGATGCTCGAGCCCAAGTGCGTGGTGGCCTGCGGCATCTGCGCGTGCTCGGGCGGCGTGTTCCGCGATGCCTACAACGTGATCGGCGGCGTGGACCGCGCGATTCCCGTGGACGTGTACGCGCCCGGATGCGCCATTCGCCCCGAGACCGTGATCGATGCCATCGTGGAGGCGTGCGGCATCCTGGACCAGAAGGAGGCCGTGATGCGCGCCGGCGGCGATCCGCTTACCGTGGGCGGTGCCGCTACTTGGGACGGTGGCGTTGAGTTGGGCGAGGACGGGTTTGTGGCCGCAGCTGAGGCCGGCGACGCGCCCGCCGCTGGCGACGCACCTGCTGGGACGCCCACCGCGTCCGTCGCTGCAAAGGAGGCCGAGTAATGCAAGAGGCAATCTATACCACCGTCGGGATCGACGAGCTCCTGTCGCATGTCCAGGCGCTCAAGGGCGCCGGTGCCCGCTTTGTGCAAATGCACGCCGAGCGCAACGTCGACGACGGCACGTATCGCTTGGTCTATACGTTTATCAACGTTCGTGCTGCTCGGGAGCATATTGCGCAGGACGGCAGCTATGCGATCGAGAACCTGGTGGTTGAGGGAATTGATCAGTACCAGGAGATTCCGTCCATCAGCTCGTACTATCCGGCGGTATTCCCGTTTGAAAACGAAGCGCACGATCTGTTTGGTCTTGCCATCACCGATATGCAGATCGACTTTAAGGGCTTTTTCTACCAGGTCTCGACCGCTGAACCCATGAGCGTTATCACGCCCGAGGTGAAGGCCGCGCGCGAGAAGGCCATGAAGGTCCGCGCGGCTGCCGAGGCCAAGGCGCGCAAGGCCGCTGCCGAGAAGGCCGCCGCGGCTGCGGCTGCTGCAGGGGAGGGCGTTGCGGGCGCCGGCGATGCCGCGGGCGCCGCTGCTCAGCCCGCTGCGGCTGCCGGCTCCGATGCTCAGCACGATGGGGCTGCTGCGAAGGCGGCGCTCAAGGCCGCCGAGATGGAGGCAAAGCTCGCCGCCATGGATCCTGAGAAAGCGGCCAAGGTCCGCGCGGCGCTTGCCGCCAAGGCCGCCCGCGACAAGCAGAAAAAGGAGGCGTAAGGCCCATGGCACATCGCTCCGTTATTCCGTTTGGACCGCAGCACCCGGTGCTGCCCGAGCCGCTTCATCTGGACTTGGTGATCGAGGACGACCGCGTTATCGAGGCAATTCCACAGATCGGCTTTGTGCACCGCGGGCTCGAGAAGCTCACCGAAAAGCGCGACATGCATCAGTTTGGCTACATCGCCGAGCGCATCTGCGGCATTTGCGCCGTGGGCCACAGCTGCGGCTATGCCAGCGCCTGCGAACGCATGCTTGACATCGAGGTGCCCGGCCGCGTGCAGTATATTCGCACCATTCTGCACGAGCTTTCGCGCGTTCACTCGCACCTGCTGTGGCTGGGCCTGCTTGCCGACGCCTATGGCTTTGAGGCGCTGTTCTATCGTTCGTGGACCCTGCGCGAGCAGATTCTCAAGATCTTTGAGAGCACGTGCGGCGGGCGCGTGATTCTGTCGATTAACGAGATCGGCGGCCTTAAGCATGATATCGAGGACTCCGAGCTGGCAGGCATTGTCCAGACGCTCGATGCCATGCGTCCTGACTACGAGGCTCTGGTGCATACGTTTTTGGACGATGACAGCTGCGGCGAGCGCCTGCATGGCGTGGGCGTGATTAGCAAGAAAGACGCGCTGGAGCTTTCGATGGTCGGTCCGTTTGGGCGCGCCTCGGGCGTGGACTACGACGTGCGCATGTTTGGCGACGGTGCCTATGCGGACCTGGCTGCGTTTGAGCCGGTTGTCGCTACCGATGGCGACTGCTATGCCCGCTGCCAAGTGCGTTGCGCCGAGGTCACGCAGGCCATGGACATCATCAAGGAGCTTGTGGGCAAGATTCCGCACGACGGGATCGGCGGGCGCACCAAGCTTACGCCGGCCGACGGCGCACGCGGCGAGGTTGTGATTGAACAGCCGCGCGGCGAGGCGTATTACTATGTGCGCGGCAACGGCACCAAGAATCTGGACCGTTTTCGCGTGCGCACGCCGACGTCGCAAAACCTGGCGGGCCTGACGCATGCGCTGCAGGGCGTGCTCATTGCCAACGTGCCCATGATTATCCTGACCATCGACCCCTGCATTAGCTGCACGGAAAGGTAGGCGCGGCATGAGTTTGCTGACATTTGCCAAGACGGCCTTGGGCTCTATGGTCAAGCAGCCGGTAACGGTGTGCTATCCGCAGGAGAAGCTCGCGGCACCCGAGCGCTTGCGCGGGCATATCGTCAACGACATGGACGCGTGCATCTGCTGCGGCATGTGTGCGCGTCGCTGTCCGGCGGGCGCGCTCGCAGTCGATCGCAAGGGTGGAACGTGGTCGATCGACCCGTATGCCTGCGTGGTGTGCGGTGAGTGCATCGAGAGCTGCCCCAAGCACTGCCTGACTATGGACACCGCCCGTACTCCGGTTGCGGCGGACAAGACTCCCACGGTAGAAACTAAGCCGGAATAACGCGTAGACGGGCCGGCGGGGCAAAATTGCCCCGCCGGCCCCGCGCTTGAACGCGCGGCTGGGCCGCCGCTAACAAAACCATGCCGGATTACGGGGCTGGATGGCGAACCTCCGACCATATAGAAAATCGCAAAAACAAAACCGCAGGTAGATAGCCTGCCGTTTTTCAAAAAATGAAGGTATGGATGAGGGCCCCGACTTTAGCTCCGTAATCCGGCATAGTTTTGAAATGGCACCATATCCGTGACAGCTCTTGATCTCCCATGGACGGAGGAAAGCGGATCATTTTTGCCTTGCGAAGGCTGCCGCGTGATCCGTCTGCCACGAAATGGGCCCATCTACTATGTTTAGGCGGCAGCCCTCGACCACGGCAAGCAATGCGAAATGAAAACCGCAGGTAGAACGCCTGCGGTTTTTCATGAAACGCGGCTATGGTCAGGGGTATCGGGTCAAACGTAGTAGATGGGCCGATTTCGTGGTGGGCGCCGTCAGCCGATCTCCGTGGGCGGAAGAAAACGGATCATTTTGGTCTCGCGAGGTTTGCGGAGGCACTCGTGCAGGGCCGTCGCGAATAAAACTATGTCGGTTTACTACGATGAATTCGGCATTCCCGACCATGACTGCATTTTTCTAAATATTGCAAGCGTTCTACCTGCGGTTTTGGAAGCGCGCAATTTGCCGTGGTCGAAGGTGGTCGATTCATCGTAGTAAACCGACATAGTTTTGAAATGGCATTAAATCGGTGGCAGCCATTTTACTTTGCCGGGGTGGTCGGTTGTTGGGTAATTACCCTCGCAGGTAGGCGATGGCGATTTGCGTACGGTTGCGCAGGCCCATTTTGGCCAGGATCGAGCTGATGTGGTTGCGCACCGTGCCTTCTCCCATATAAGCCGTGGCGGCAATCTCCTTGTTATCGAGGCCGCGGGCGATGAGCTCGGCGACTTCGAACTCGCGGTCGGTCAGACCGGCAAAGGCCGCGGGCCGGCGAGTCGCACCGGCCTCAGCGTTCGCCCCATCAAAATCGACATCTTCGATCGCCTTGCCCTCGAGCACGCGTTTGCCATCCATGACCTGCGCCAACGCTGGCGGAATGGCGGCGACATCGGTCTTGATCAGGTAACCGCGGGCGCCCAGCTTGAGCGCCGACACAATGTACTCGTCATCCGAGAATGTCGTCAGAAACACCACGCGTGCCGCGGGGTCGTGCTCAAGGATCTCGCGCGCCGCCGAAAGGCCGTCGCGCCCCGGCATCTGAATGTCGAGCAGCGCGATATCGGGTGCGAGTTCGGCGTAGAGTGCCACCGCGTCGTTGCCGTCGGCTCCGGTGCCCACTACCTCGATCTGCGTTTGGGCGCCCAGGATAATCTTGAGCGAATCGACCACTAGGCGGTCGTCGTCGACAACGATGAGCCTCATCGGCCCTCATCTCCTTGCTGTTTGGGAACGGTGGCGAACACACGCCAGCCGCCGGCACCGGCGCGCGGACCGGCGGTGAAGGTGCCGCCAAGCGCCTCGACGCGCTCGCGCATGGAGCCGAGCCCCATGCCTTCTGCGACGTTGCTGCTGCTCGCCGGGGTCGCGTCCGCGCCATTATCGGTAACGATGAGCTGGTAAAACGACGGATGCTCCATGCACCGCACGGTAACGGCATTGGCATGGGCGTGGCGCATGGCGTTGGAAAGCGCCTCGCGAAGGACCGCCGCAAAGCAGTTGGCGACATTTGCGGGCGCATGTTCGGTCATAACTTCAAGCTCAATCTGCGGGCCGCCGTCCGAGCGCGCGCCTTCAACAATGCGTTCGAGCTGCACGGAAAGGTCGACAGCGTTGTCGTTGAGCGCATGGACGCTAGTACGCACAAGTTGGAGCGCCTCGTCAACCGTGCGTTTGACGTCGGCGAAATCGGCGGCGACGCCGGGCTCGTCGGCGTGGATCACGCGCAGGGCTTCGGCTTGTAGCGAGGCACGCGTGAGCTGGTGTCCGACGTTATCGTGGATCTCGCGCGCGATGCGGGCGCGTTCGGCGAGCGTCGCGAGCTCGACTTCGTAGTCCTGGCGGTCGGCAAGATCGCGGTTGCGCGCTTCGAGCGCGAGGGCTCGTTCCTGCAGCTCGTCGCGGGTACGGCGCATGCGTTCCTGTTCGCGCTCCAGCTGCGCGGTGCGCAGTGACAGCAACGTGGCGGCGACCGAAAGAATGGCGGTTAGCAGCAGCGTTCGGGTGGTGAGCGCGCCGCCGCGAAGGTCCGCGACGAGCGCACAGGCAAAGACAGCACCGACACCCAACGCGATCCAGGCGTGCTCACGGCGCACGCGCCGCGCGATGTCATAGAGGGCGAGAGGCGCAAACGGCATAAACGGCGGCACGAAGACAGCCGCGATGATGTAAGCGTAGCTCACGGCCTCGCTCGCACGGCGGGCGCGATTTCCCTGTGCGACCTCGGCCAGCGAGGTGGCGATAACTCCAAGGCAAAACGCCGCGACCAGGCGAGCGTCCACAGCAAGGCCCATGGCGGCCGCAATGCAGCACGCCAGCACGATCGATTTGTCGAAAAGCCTGTTCATACGGGTATTGTACGCGAAGCCGCGCGTGGTGGAGGGGCCGCCTGGCGCAACCGTGACATTCCTCCCGCGCGGCAAAGCGTCGTCGATCGCTCGCGCAGGCGGGGGTTTCGCCTCCGCCCCCTCGCACTCGTGACAAAGCTCACTGGTGCGCGCCGTCCGCTCCTGCGATGATGCAATCGTACCGGGCCGCAAGCAACAGAAGGGCCGCCTCATGACAGACATCGTCCGCGTCGAAAACCTCGTCAAGCGCTATGACGACCTTATTGCGCTCGACCACTTTAACCTGAGCATCGCCCCCGGCGAGATCTTTGGCCTGCTGGGCCCCAACGGCTCGGGCAAGACCACGTCCATCAACTGCATTTTGCAGCTACTTGCCTACGACAAAGGCACCATCGAGCTGTTCGGCGAGCCCATGACGCCCGCCCGCTACGACCTCAAGCGCCGCATCGGCGTGGTGCCGCAGCAGGTGGCGGTGTTTGACGAGCTTACGGTGCGCGAGAACATCGACTATTTCTGCAGTCTTTACGTCAACGACCGCAAGCGCCGCCGTGCGCTCGTGGACGAGGCGATCGACTTTGTCGGTCTGGGCGACTTTGCCAAGTTCCGCCCCGGCAAGCTCTCGGGCGGCCTGGCGCGTCGCCTCAACATTGCCTGCGGCATCGCACACAAGCCCGAGCTCATCTTCTTTGACGAGCCCACGGTGGCGGTCGACCCCCAGAGCCGCAACGCCATCCTGGAGGGCATTTGCCGCCTGCGCGACGAGGGCGCTACGGTGGTGTATACCAGCCATTACATGGAGGAGGTCGAGCAGATCTGCAGCCGCATCATGATCATGGACGGCGGCCGCGTGCTGGCGCAGGGCACCAACGACGAGCTCAAGCGCATGATCCAGATGGGCGAGAAGATTGTAATCGAGGTCGGCGAGGTTCCGAGTGCGGCGCTCGGTGCCGTCGCAAGCCTGCCGCACGTTCTGGACCTTTCGGCAACGGCGGGACAGCTCACGTTTTCGTGCGAAGCGAGCCCGCACAACCTGACGGACATTCTCGATGCGCTGCGCTCGCATGACGTGCCGCTCGGCCGCATCTATTCCGAACCGCCGACCCTCAACGACGTGTTCCTCGAGATCACCGGCCGCGAGCTGCGCGACTAGGGGGCGGCCATGTTCAACACCATCATCACCACGGTCAAGACGCTGCTGCGCCGGCCGAGCACGTGGGTCTGGGGCGCTCTCTTTCCTATCGCGCTTTCCACGATGTTCATGTTTATGTTTGCGAACCTCAGCTCCGACGGCACGGTCGACCCGGTGCCGGTTGCCGTCGTGGCGGACGAGGCCTGGGATGCCTCGACCTTTAAGGATGTGGCAGCTTCGCTTGCCAAGGCAGGCGACGACCAGCTGCTCGATGTGAGCGAGTACGAAGACTTGGCTGCCGCGCGCAAAGCGCTCAAGGCCGGCGAGGTCGCGGGCATCTATACGGTTGATGCCGCGGGCACGCCCAGGCTCACGCTGCTATCGAGTTACGACAGCTCGCGCGCCTCGTCGGTGCTTACCGACCGCAGCATCCCTGAAACGGTGGCAAGCTCGTATACGCAAAATGCCGAGCTCATGTCCCAGATTGCCCAGGACAACCCGGCGGCGCTCGCCGATCCGGCGGCGGTTGCGCGCGCCCTGTCGCTCGAGGGCGGAACCCGCCGCGTGAGCCTGACTCGTGCCACGCCCGATGGCACGGTCATCTACTATTACGCGCTTTTTGGCCTGGTCGCGATGATGTCTGCCGAGTTTGCCGCCTTGAGCGTCGTCGATTTGCAGCCCAATCTGTCCGGCCTCGGCGCGCGCCGCTGCGTGGGCGGTCTTTCCAAGACGGCGTCGCTGGCCGGCATTTTTGTCGGCTCGTGGCTGGTTTCCTTTGCATCGATGGCGGTTGCGATCGGCTACGTGCGCCTGGTCGTGGGCGTCGACTTTGGCGGGCGCGAGGGGTTGTGCCTGCTGGGCGGGGCTGCATCCGCGCTTGCCGCCACGGGCCTGGGGCTTTTTGTGGGCACGCTTCCCGTTAAGGGCGGCAAGGCATCCAAGTCGGGCATCCTCACGGGCTTTGCCACCACGTGCGCCCTGTTCGCCGGCCTCTACGGCGAGCCGGCGATGGCGCTTGCCGACGACGTCGCCCGCGCTTGTCCGGTCGAGTGCTGGCTCAACCCCGTCAAGCTCATCTGCGACATGTTCAATCGCCTGTATTTCTTTGAGGACCTGGGGCCCTTCGCCGTTCGCGTCGGCGCGCTCGTCCTGATGGCCCTGGTGTTTGTCGCCGCCGCTACGCTGATCTTTGGAAGGAGCCGCTATGAGCACCTTTAAGACCGCGCTTCGCATGGCGCTGGCGCACCCGTTCTACCTGCTCATCTATACGGTGTTCATCTCGCTCATGGGCGTATTCATCGCGGCTTCGGTGAGCTGGAACTCGTCGCAGCTTACCGAGTACAAGCCCTACGACACCAACGTGATCGTGGTCGACCGCGACAATAGCGACCTTTCGCGGGCGCTTACCAAGCACCTGGGCTCACGCTTTGACCTGGTCACGGGCATCGGCGACGACGCGTACGACCTTGCCGATGCGCTCTCCAAGAGCAACAGCGCCAAGGGCAGTGCCGATTGCGTGTTCTTTATCCCGGAGGGGTTTGAGGACGATCTTGTTGCAGCCGCCCGTGCGGGGGAGGCCCTGCCCAAGCTCGACGTGACCTACGGTTCCGGCACCATGGCGGCGGCGCTCTCGTCTGCCGAGGCCTCGCGCTGGATCTCGCTCGCGGGCGCCGCGGCGGCGCTTGAACCCGCTGCCTCCAACGGCGACGTCGCAAGGGCCGCCGAGCACGCGGCCGCAAAGCGCGCGGAGGTCCAGATCGAGCAGGTCAAGGTCGACTCGACTGCTGCTATCACGCTCGAGTCGTACTTCAACTTTGGCGCGTACGCGATCATCTCGTCGGTCATCGTGTCGGTGGGACTGGTGTTCTCGGGCATGAACGAGCCCGAGCGCGTGCGCCGCATGCATGCCAGCCCGGTCTCTGAGCGCCAGCGTTCGCTCGCTGTGTTCGCGGCCGCCGCCGTGCTCACCGTCTGCATCTGGCTCGTGTCGAGCATGATGGGCGTCGTGGGCTTTGCCAGCGCGGTTGCCGAGGTCGGCGTGGGTCGCGTGTGCCTGGCGCTGGCGGCAACGTTTGCCCTGGCGTGCACGCCGCTGGCTGTTGGCTTTACGCTGTCGAGCCTGGGCGCGCGCGAGGAGCTGCTCAACGGTGTGGGCAACTTACTCGGCATGCTCATGACGTTTTTGGGTGGCGCCTGGATGCCGCTGTCGCTGATGGGTTCGGCCGTGCAGACGGTGGCGCGCTTTGTGCCGACGTATTGGGTGAACGACGCGATCGGCAAGGCGCTTGCCTCGGACCTGACGTCTGCCGTGCTGGGCGACATCGCCTGCGACCTAGGCGTCACGGTGCTCTTCGCCGCCGCCATCGCCGCCGTAGGCCTAGCCCTCGCCCACAACAAATCCCACGCCTAGCCACCTAGTCATTGGGGACAGTCTTTGCCGATTCGCCGGCAGGGCTGGCAGGGACTGTCCCAATATGTCGGCACTTGGGGACGCTCCTTTCCTGCCGGCGCTCATTGGGGACAGACTTAAATGAGCGATTTCACTCATTTAAGTCTGTCCCCAATGAGTAGGTTGGAAAAAAGTCGCGCACGTCGCTTAAAAATAGTTCGCCCAGGTTTACTATTACCCTAGAAAAGTAGCAGAAGGCTAACAACGGGGGATAACATGGCGACAAAGCAAGCCTATGTCCAGGTCAAAGGGCTCAAGAAACACTATGGCGACGGTGATGCGCGCCTGACGGTGCTCGACGGCATCGACACGTCCATCAACCGCGGCGAGATCTGCGTCATGCTGGGACCCTCGGGCTCGGGCAAGTCGACCTTTCTCAACCTCATTGGCGGCCTGGAGGATGCCGACGGCGGCTCCATCATGGTGGACGGCTGCGACCTCACCGCGCTCAAGCCTGCCGATCTGGGCGAGTACCGCCGCCGCGAGCTGGGCTTTGTCTTCCAGTTCTACAACCTGGTGCCCGACCTTACCATCAAGGAAAACATCGAGGTCACGGCGCACCTGTCCAAAAACCCGCTCAATGTCGACGACCTGCTGCGTTCGCTGGGCCTCTACGAGCACCGCAACAAGTTCCCACGCCAGGTCTCGGGCGGCCAGCAGCAGCGCTGCGCCATCGGCCGTGCACTCGTCAAAAACCCAGGCCTGCTGCTGTGCGACGAGCCCACGGGCGCGCTTGACTACAAGACGTCCAAGGAAATCTTGCAGCTCATGGAGGATGTCAACCGCACCTACGACTGCACCATCATCATTGTCACCCACAATGCCGCCATCGCGCGCATGGCAAATCGCGTGCTGCGCCTGCGCGACGGGCGCATCGTCGAGGATGAGCTCAATGAGTCACCCGTCGCGGCCGCCGAGCTCGATTGGTAGGCGGCGCCATGACACCTCTCGCAAAACGTCTCCCGCGCGAGCTGCGCCGCAATATCGGCAAGTACCTGGGCATCTTTTTGCTTATGTGCGGAAGCATCGCCCTTACCTCGGGCTTTTTGCTCGCGGCGCATTCCATCGGCTGCCTCATCGACGACATGCGCGACGAGTACACGATCGAGGACGGCCGCGTGACCACCTCCTTCGAGGCTACCAAAGACCAGCTCAAGGCCGCCGAGGATGCAGCCGGCGACGTCGGCGGCGTTACGTTCTACAAGAACTTCTCTATCGACGTCATCATCAAAAAGGCGGCTGGCGACGACGGCACCAAGCGCACCCTGCGCACCTACGCGCATCGCACCAAGGTTGACATTGCGTCCTACTGCGAAGGCAGGCAGCCCAAGACGGACGATGAAGTGGCAATCGACCGTGTCTTCGCCACCAACAACGACCTCGCCGTGGGCGATAAGGTCGAGCTTGAGGGCCGCACCTACACCATCTGCGGCATCATGACCCAGCCCGATAGCCAGGCGTTGTTCCTCGACAATTCGGACTTTACGGTGAACACCATCACGTACGGCGTGGCCGAGGTCACCGACGCCGGCTTTGCCGCGCTTGAGGACGCCGGCGGCGCGCCTGCCTACACCTACTCCTTTACCTTTACCGATCGCGACCTCCCCACCGCGGATCGCATCGATACGGAGCAGGATATGGTCGAGGCGCTGGCCGATGCCGATGCGCGCGTGGACGATCTGATCGATGCCGATTCCAATCAGGGCATTGGCTATGCGCGCGACGACGTCGACGGCGACTCCATGATGTGGATGACGCTGCTCGACATTATCATCGTGATCATGGCGTTTGTCTTTGTGGTCCTTACCGACGCCACCATCGAGGAGGAGAGCGCCATTATCGGCACGCTGCTCGCCAGCGGCTATCGCCGTCGCGAGATCGTGCTGCATTACCTGGCACTTCCCGCCATCGTGGGCGTGCTCGCGGCACTTTTGGGAACCGCGCTCGGCGTTGCGTTCTTTACCGAGCCCATGCGCGGTCTCTACTACGGCTCGTACAGCCTGCCGCCCTTCCAGGTGTACTGGAGCTGGGAGATCTTCGTGAAGTGTGCCGTGGTCCCCGCCGCTGCGCTCATCCTCATCACGCTGGTGGGCCTGCTTCGCAAGATGGGCAAGACGCCGTTGCAGTTCCTTCGTCACGAGGCGAGCGGCAAATCGGGCACCAAGCGCGGCCTGCAGCTGCCGGAGTGCATGGGCTTTGTCTCGCGCTTCCGCCTGCGCGTCTTCCTGCGCAACCTGGGCAACTTCGCCACGCTCTTCGTGGGCATTGCATTCGCCTCGCTGCTGCTGCTCTTTGGCCTGGCGATTTTGCCCACGATGACGCACTACGCCGACAACCTCGAGACGAGCCTGGTCGCCGAGCATCAGTACACACTCAAGGCGCCGCTGGAGCTCGAGGGCACTACCGAGGAGCGCGAGCAGTGGTCGGCACTCGAGCGCTTGCAGTCGGTTGACGGCGCGCTGCTTTCTGCCGCCCAGGATGCCGATGACGAGCTTGACGGCGCGGCCGATGCGGCGCAGACGGCAGCCGATGCCGCGACCGCATCTCCGTCTGCCGAGAGCCTGACCGCAGCGCAGGATGCGCTTGCCAAGGTCCAGGACAAGAAGGATGCGCTCTACGCGCGCCTTGACGATCTTGCCGATGCCCTCGGCTGCAACCGCGATGAGGCCATCGATCTGATCGACAAGGCCTCTAAGATCGACACTGACAACGACGATATCCACCCGGTCAATACGACCGACAACGGCGCGGGCGCAATCGCGCAGGCCGAGAAATATGCCGTTCACCAGCTGCAGTACGACCGTGGCGACGGCAATGGCGAGGAGACGATTTCTGTCTACGGCATCTCGTCCGATTCGCGCTACTGGAAGGGCCTCAACATCGGCGATGGCCGCGTCGTCTTTGGCGGCGGTCTGCTCGATAAGTTTGGCTGGAGCGAGGGCCAGAAGGTCACGCTCAGCGACAAGTACGAGGGTGAGCATTATTCCTTTGAGTACGCGGGCAAGGACTGTGCCTGGGGCTCCAAGTCGGACATGAACATCTATATGAGTATCGACGAATTTAACGAGCTGTTCGACAACGACGCCGCCTACTTTAACGGCTATGTGAGCGACGAGAAGCTCGACCTCGACGCGCGCTACTTTGCCGGCGACACCACGCCCGACGACATGCGCGCCGTGGGTGACCAGTTCATCGGCATGATGAGCAAAATGATCGGCATGATGGTCGGGCTCGCGGTGTTTATCTTCCTGCTGTTTATGTACCTGCTGACCAAAGCGGTGATCGACCACAGCGCCCGTTCGATCAGCTACATGAAAGTCTTTGGCTATCGCGATAGCGAGATCTCGCATCTGTACATCCGCTCGATCACGCTGTGCGTGGCGGCGTCGCTCGTGCTGAGCCTGCCGGTCATTATTGGCTCGCTCACGGCCATCTTCCGCTCGATGCTGCTCGCCTACAACGGCAATATCGAGATCTACGTGCCCGCTTGGTCCATGGCTGCATGCATCGGCATCGGCTTTGCGACCTACCTGGTCGTGGCGCTGCTGCACACGCGCTCTATCAAGCGCGTCAGCCTGGCCGAAGCCCTCAAGGTGCAGGAGTAGTCATTGGGGACGTTCTTAAACGACTAGTCGTTGGGGACAGTCTTTGCCGGATCGCCGGCTCGCTGGCCGGGCGGCAAGCACTCATTTAAGTCTGTCCCCAATGAGTTCCTAGCGACTCGGCGTTGCGCTTGACTTCAACCCCACTTCAACGGGTACCATCCTCTATGTCTGTAACGCCATATAGACCGAGGGGATAGATCTATGACCGCAACCGCACCCGCAGCACCGGCAAAGGTGTACTTCACCAACCTGCGCACGCATGCTCGCGAGAGCCAGCTCGACAAACTCAAACGCCTCATTCGCCGCGCCGGCATTGAGCAGATCGACTTCGAGAACAAGTTCGTCGCTATCAAGATTCACTTTGGCGAGCTGGGTAACCTGAGCTTTCTGCGCCCAAACTACGCCCGCGCCGTCGCAGACGTCGTGAAGGAGCTGGGCGGCAAACCCTTCCTCACCGACTGCAACACGCTCTATGTGGGCAGCCGCAAAAACGCGCTCGAGCACATCGACACCGCCTACCAGAACGGCTTTACCCCGTATGCCACGGGTTGCCAGATCATCATCGCCGACGGCCTCAAGGGCACCGACGAGGCGCTCGTTCCGGTCGAGGGCGGCGAGTACGTGCGCGAGGCAAAGATCGGCCAGGCACTCATGGACGCCGACATCGTGATTAGCCTCACCCACTTTAAGGGCCATGAGCAGGCCGGCTTTGGCGGCGCCATGAAGAACCTGGGTATGGGCGGCGGTAGCCGTGCCGGCAAGATGGAGCAGCACGCCGCTGGCAAGCCGAGCGTCGATACCACCAACTGCGTTGGCTGCCGTGCCTGCGAGAAGATATGCGCGCACAGCGCCATCACGTTTGACGGTACGCGTGAGCGCGAGCTTGCCAACGGCAGCACTCGCACGGTTCATGTGGCTGCCATCGACCACGATCGCTGCGTGGGCTGCGGACGCTGCATTGCGGCGTGCAACCAGGACTGCATCAAGCCCGACTATGATGCCGCGGCCGACGTACTCAACTACAAGATCGCTGAGTACACCAAGGCCATCGTCGACGGCCGCCCGAGCTTCCACATCTCGCTCGCCATGGACATCAGCCCCAACTGCGACTGCCATCCCGAGAATGACACGCCCATCGTCAACGACATCGGCATGTTCGCGAGCTTCGACCCGGTCGCCATCGACCAGGCCTGCGCCGACGCCGTCCTGGCGTCCGAGCCGCTGCCTAACACCGAGCTTACCGACAGCGCGGCCAAGATGGAGCATAATCACGAGCATCTGGAGGGCGAGCAGGCCAAGGATCCCTTCTGCATCACGCATCCCGACACCGACTGGCGCGCGTGCATCGCGCATGCCGAGAAGATCGGCCTGGGCACGAGCGAGTACGAGCTCATCGAGGTCAAATAGCGCCTAGCTATTGGACATATCAAGCGCTTTTGTAGCGCAACGTTAGTAAAAACCGCCCGTGAGCACAGCGCCCACGGGCGGCTTTTTGGAAGTGCTAGGGGCCAGATAGACCAGTAAACCGTACTATTTGCTTAAAAATTCTTGTCGAGGAACTCGTCGACCGTATTCCAGTAGAGCTCGGGGTCAACTTGCGCGCTCTTGGCGTGGGTGGCGCCATGGATGGTGAGCTTTTGCTTGACCTTGCTGGCGCACACGTCGTAGTTTTGGTCGAGCATGTCGTACGGCACAAAGGTGTCCTGGTCGCCGTGGATGAACAACATGGGAACCGTCGCGTGTTTGAGTTGCTCCACACTGCTCGCCTTATGAAAGTCGTAGCCCGCGCGCACGTTGCACACCAAGTTTGCTACATCGAGCAAGGGAAAACTGGGCAGGCCAAATACATCCTTGAGCTGCAGGGAAAACTCGTCCCAAACGCTTGTATAGCCGCAGTCCTCGATAATGCATTTCACATTTGCGGGCAGAGATTCCCCCGCTACGTTCATGGCAGTCGCCGCGCCCATCGACTCGCCAAAGACCAGGATGCGCGCCTTGGGATCGGCCGCAACAATCCGCCCGATCCACGCGACGACATCGAGTCGCTCGGGCCAGCCCATGCCGATGTAGTCACCGCCGGAACGCTCGTGGGCGCGGGCGGCGGGTGCGAGTACGTTCATGCCGCGGTCGTGGAATCGCTTGACGTATCGGGCCATACCGATGGGCTCGTTGGTATATCCATGCAGGCAGACGGCGTAGTCGTGCGTGCTCTCCGACGCAGCAAAATACCAGGCGGCAAGCTCGGTCCCGTCATCTGCGGTGAGGCTGCTGCTCTCGCGATTCTCTTTAAACCACGCCCGCGCCTCGGTTCCCTCGGCATCCGGCTGCTCACTTTCTTTGCCGTCCTTGCCGTCCTGCATCATCTTCATGGTGTATGGCGCGCGGGGATTCAGCGCGAAGTCAAACAGAAAGTTGCCGGCAAATCCGAGCAGCGCAATGACAACCACCAGCGCAACGACGCCGGCTATCTTGAGCTTTCGATGGGAACGTGCGTTTTGAGACATAAGAAGCTTTCCTATAAGATGTTAATACATCAACATTTAATGCAAGCGCATTATGGACGTTCACCGTTGATGCGTCAACAGGCAAAGAATGGGTAAACAAAGGGTCACGTATGGTGCAAATTTCGCACGCACCCAGACGCTTTGATATAGTGTTGAGAACTCTTTACGTTGGAGGATGTAACCGGCATGTCCGATTCGAGCGACAGTTCCAAGCCGCGACCCAAGGCCGCGGCCGTTCCGCACTACACGGTGGGCGAGGAGATCATGAACTCCGTCACCCATGGTGTCGGCTGTCTGCTGGGTATCGCGGGCCTGGTGCTCCTGATCGTATTCGCTGCCCTGCGCGGCGGTGGCCCGGCCCACATGGCCGCGGCAATTGTCTATGGCGTCAGCATCATCCTCGAGTACCTAGCCTCCACGCTCTACCATGCGATTCAACCCGCGCGCGCCAAGCGCGTGTTCCGCATCATCGACCACAGCTGCATCTACCTGCTCATAGCCGGCAGCTATACGCCGTTTTGCCTCATTACGCTGGCAAACGACGGTGGTCCCGTGCTGTTTTTTGCCGTATGGGCCATCGCCATCGTCGGGATCGCCCTCGAGTGTTTTTTGCGCGAGCGCCAGCCGCACTGGGTAAGCGGCCTGGTCTATCTGCTGATGGGCTGGCTCGTTGTCTTTAAACTGCCCGCACTCGTGGCGCTGCTGAACCCCGTGGCGCTTGCCCTGCTCGCCGTCGGCGGCGTGTGCTACACCGTGGGCGTGCCGTTCTATATCGCCAAAAACGTGCGCTATCTGCACAGTGTTTTCCACTTGTTGGTGCTCGCCGGCAGCATCTTCCAGTTCATGGCGGTGATTCTCTTCGTAATCTAGCGACCGCGCCTGCGCGCCCGCGTCCTCGTTTGGGCGCCGGTGCAATTGCCGTATCCGTCGTCAACGTTTTGACCTGACGTCCCGAATCTTGGAGGTTCGAGAAACTCCCGATGGACATAACCATCTCCCTTATCACTACCCTCGTTTTGACCCTCATCAACGGCTACTTCTCTATGTCCGAGATGGCGCTCACCACGGCCAAGCGCGCCGTGCTGGAGCATGAGGCCGAGGAAGGCGACAAGCGCGCCGAGCGTGCCATTAAGCTGGCCGCCGACTCCGACCAGCTGCTCGCCACCATCCAGGTCGCCATCACGCTCGTGGGCTTCGCCTCGTCCGCCGTCGCCTCGACGAGCCTGTCCGACCCGCTTGCCACGTGGCTCATGAGCTTTGGCATCGCGCCGCTCTCCGCCATCGCGCGCGGCCTGGCGCCGGTCATCATCACCGTCGCGGTCGCCTTCGTGTCCATCGTGATCGGCGAGCTCGTCCCCAAGCGCATCGGCCTGGCCAATGCCGAGGGCGTGTCCAAGCAGGTCGTGGGCCCGCTTTCCGTGTTCCAGAAGATCGCCCGTCCGCTCGTGTGGCTGACTGGCGCTTGCTCCGATGGCCTGGCCCGCATCTTGCGTATCAAGAGTGCCGACGACCGTCAGAACGTCTCGGAAGAAGAGATCAAGTACATGGTCTCGGAGCAGGACGACCTGCTCGACGAGGAAAAGCGCATGATCCACGAGATCTTTGACCTGGGCGACACCGTTGCCCGCGAGGTCATGGTGCCGCGCGTGGACACCACCATGTGCGAGGACGACGAGACGGTCGCCAGCGTGCTATCCACCATGCGCCAGACCGGCTTCAGCCGCATCCCCGTCTATCACGAGGACCCCGACAACGTCGCGGGCATCGCGCACATCAAGGACCTGATCCAGCCCGCGCTCGACGGCAAGGGCGACCAGCCCATCGCCGGCTTTTTGCGCGACGCCACCTTTGTGCCCGACACCAAGGACATCCTGCCGCTGCTGTCCGAGATGCAGACCTCGCACGACCAGATCGTGGTCGTCGTGGATGAGTACGGCGGCACGGCCGGCATCATCACCATCGAGGACATCGTCGAGGAGATCGTGGGCGAGATCGAGGACGAGTTCGACCCCGACAACAAGTACCTCACGCGCCTTTCGCGCCGCGAGTGGCTCGTCGATGGGCGTTTTTCGTGCGATGACGCGATTGAGCTTGGTTGGCCGCTCGAGGAAAGCGATGATTATGAGACCATCGCCGGCTGGATTTTGGAGCTTTGCGACTCGGTGCCCGACATCGGAGAGGTGTTTGAGGTCGCGGGGTACAAGTTTAAAGTGCAGTCGATGCGTGGCCAGCGCATCTCGCTCATTCGCGTGATCGCTCCGGCCGAAACCGATAAGAAGGATTCCGAGTCTTCGGCAGAGAAGCCGGCGGCGTCGGGTGCGGGCTCTGTGGATCCGCACGATGGCGACGAGTAGGACAAGGAAGAGTAGGGGAGAGTTATGGCAGGCCTGTTCAACATCCTTAAGGTCACCGTCAGCGAGGACAAGATCTGTGCGCATGTGCTGGTGAACCCCGGCATGCCGCTCATGACCTCGGAGGACATCGAGGCCACGGCGCGCGTGTACTACCTGGTACCGGCGATTGCCAAGCACCTGTGCCTGGGCGATTCCGGCCGCGAGTTCCAGGACTGCATGGGTCAGACCGAGCTCTGCCACCTGCTGGAGCACGTGACGGTCGAGCTCATGAACGAGACCGGTCTTGCCGGTAGCATCTCGTGCGGCCGCACGCGCGTAAGCGAGCATGACGAGCGTGTCTTTGAGGTCGAGCTTTCGTGTCCCGACGACGCACTGGCCATCGGTGCGCTGTCGTCGGCCACCTTTATGATGGACTGGGCGTACCTGCACGTCGACCAGCCTGCCCCCGACGTGGAAGGCACGGTCGCGGGCCTGCGCAACCTGGTGCTGGGCATGCGCGCCGAGGCCGAGGGCAAGGATCCTCACGAGGCCGTCGCTGCTGCGAACGGCGAAGATGCTGCCGAGGACGAGGGCGCTGACGAGGGCGATGTGCCGGTCGACGCCGAGCCCGTTGCCGATGCGACCGCCGAGCCCGTTCCCACCGAGCCCCAGGGCGTCCCCAACTTTGACGACGAGCCCCAGGTGGCGATTGATACCGAGGGCGCGGTTGCCGAGAACCACGAGGCCTCCGCTGCCGTCTTTGGCGGTGCGGCGACGGTTCCGGCAGGACCTGCGCATGAGGGCGGCCTGCCACTCGTGGACGGCGCCGGCGAGGACCCGGGTGCCACGGTGGCCATGCCGGCTATGCCTCAGGAGTAGGCCTACGCGTTTATCACCATCACGTACCTGCGCCTTTGCCGTACGCAGATGAGCGGAGCGGCAAGTGATGCGCTGCGGGTATAATGGACAGCATTCAAACGGTGGGCACCGACGTGCCCGCAGGAGAGGAATGATCATGGGTAAGACTTTCAGCTTTGTCTCCGGCGCACTTTTTGGTGCCGCTGCCGGCGCTATTATCGGTGTTGCTCTGGCCCCGCGCTCGGGCGCCGAGACCCGCGCCATGGCTGCCGATATCGCCAACGACGCCTGGGACAATATGCGCGACACCTACGAGCACAGCGCCGAGGAGGCCCGTGCTGCGGTGAATGACTTTGGCCCGATGGTCGACGCCAAGACCGACGACCTGCGCGCCAAGGTCGACCTGGCCCGCGAGCGCATGGACCAGCTGCGCGAGCAGCTCAACGACGCCATTTCGGGTGGCAACGTGACGCCTGCCGCCGACGTCATGGTCGAGAACGCCGTCGAGGCTGATGCCGAGGCTGCGGAGCCCTCGACCGAGGCATAATGCGCGCCGGGGATTTTGTCGGCGCCAAGATCTATCGCAAGCCTGCCGAGGACAAGCGCACCAAAAAGGACGGCACGCCGCGCAGCCCTAAAAAGCTCGGAAAGATTCACTTTCCGGTCTTTACCCCGGGCGGTACGCGCGTGGTCGGCTTTATGGTCCGCCAGTCCGATATCGCGGGCATGATCGAGCGTCCCGACCGATTCGTAGCGCTCGACGCCATTGGTGTCTACGAGGGCGCCATCGCGGTTGACGACGTCAAGGGCACCTACGATACCGCTGCGGCCAAGCGCCTCGACATCAACCTGGACGATTGCATCATCTGGGTCGGTATGGACGTGCGCACGGAATCGGGCGACGTCGTGGGCTATTGCTCGGACGTTGAGTTCAAGCCGCGCTCGGGCATCGTGCAGGCATTCTATGTGACCGCCGGCGCTGCTTCGAGTGTTTTGGTTGGTGACACGCAGGTGCCGCCGACGATGCTGCGCGGCTACGAGAACGGCGCGATGGTCGTCTCGGACGAGGTCAAGTCGCTCGGGTATTCGGGCGGTGCGGCTGCCAAGGCCGCCGAGGCCAGCGTCGTGGTGGGCGACAAGGTCAAAAAGGGCGCCAAGGTGCTCGATGACAAGGGATCGGTCGCCGTGGACAAGGGCAGCCGCGCACTGGGCAAGCAGCTCGGCAAGACGCGCGGTATGTTCAAGGCCTTTAAGGACGAATACCAAAAGGCGAGCGGAGGCTCGTCAAAAGCTACAAAATAGCGACGTACCAAATGATGGGAGGCAAGCCGGAGACCTGTTGCTCCGGCTTGCTGTGTTTATGGGGGAGGGCACATGCGCCAAAACGGATCCAACTTAAACGGGCGTTCGGGTGCGCGTCCGACGGCGCGCCGCGACCTGGGGCAGCTGCCCAGCGGTCAGCGCCGCCGTCACCGTAAGCCCGGCGCGATGTATCTCAACCATAGCCGCGGCTTTAGCGATCGCAGCGCGCGCATCGGCAACAGCCGCACACCCCGTCGTTCGTCTCGCCTGCCCTACGCGCTCATCGCCGTGGGTTGCGCGCTCGTGCTGTTTATCGCTGCCGTCGTGGGCTACGTCAACCGCAGTGTGGACGTGGAGCTCAACGGCCAGAAGACAGCGGTGCGTGTGGGCTCTACGCTGCAGAATCTCATCGACGACCAGGAGTTGACTGACACCTACGACGCAGGCGACCTGCTGGCCGTCGATGACAGCGTGCTCAAGCGCCATGGGGGCGAAAAGCTGTCGGTGAAGGTCGACGGCAAGCGCGTGAAGCAGGGCAAATGGGATAGCCGCGAACTTGAGGGCGGCGAGAAGGTGACGGTCAAGGATGGCCGTAACACCTACGAGAAGCACGAGGTTCAGGCTACGGTTATCGAGCCCAAGCTCAAGGTCGAGGGTACGGGCGCTATCGAGTATGTGCAGACGTGGGGTGTCCAGGGCCGCTCCGAGGTGTGGGTCGGCGAGCAATCGGGCAAGACACAGGACCGCGGCGAGGTCGTGCCCGCCACCGATTGCGTCGTTGCGTGCGCCAGCGTGGCGCCCAAGGGCAACAAAAAGTACGTGGCGCTGACGTTTGACGAGGGTCCGAGCAGCGCTACCAAGCAGATCTTGCAGGTACTCAAGGAAAAGGGCGTCACCGCGACGTTCTTCCTGTCGGGCGATGCGGCCGAGGCATCGCCTGCCACGGCCAAGGCGATTGTCGATGCCGGGTGCGAGATCGGATCCAACAGCTACAGCGACGATTCGCTCAAGGGTCAGGACCGTGAGGCGGTACGCGAACAGATCACGAAAGGCACCGATGCGATTAAGTCGGCGACCGGCGTGAAGACGATGCTGCTGCGTGCTCCCTACGCTGCCTTTGACGAGCAAAACTGGATTGATGCGATGGACCTGGTCTCCGCCGTGGTCTCGTGGAATATTGACTCGGGCGACTGGCTGCTCAACGGTGCCGACGAGCAGGTCTCGACGGTGCTCGATTCGGTGACGCCGGGCAATATCGTGCTGCTCACCGATAGAGACGAATGCGCCGAGCAGACGCTCGAGGCGCTGCCGCAGATTATCGATGGCCTTGTCGCCGACGGCTACAAGATCGTGACGCTCAGCGACCTGGTTAAGACGGACACGGCATTGAGCAAAAAGCTCACCTCGCTCACCAAGGTTTCCATGCCCAAGGATGCCGTGTTCCCCCAACTTGCCGAGGACGATGACACCACAGAGTAGCCATTGGGTAGTCGTTTAAGAACGTCCCCAATGGCTATGTCACGGATACGTCAGCGTTTGGTATGCCTGCAATGTGCAGCGCATAAATTCGATGCCGCAAGGCGATGCTGATGCTATAGTTACTGCGGTTAATGAGGGTCAAGAGAAAGGTTACAGGTGAAATCCAAACCTCGACCATACAGTCGATGACCCCATGCAGGTGCTTTTTGCGCATGCACGGGGTGTAAGCGTCGAGCGGCGTGCCGCCCGCGCATGCGTATACATATCCAGAAGCCCCCGGACGCCGCACGCGCGGCCGCGTCCGGAGGAATAATGATGGGGAGCACCATTGAATTATCTGAGTGAGATGCTCAAATTGCCGGTCTTGGACGTCGACGGCGAAAAGCTCGGCGTGGTCAACGATTTTGGTATTGCTACCGGCGAAGTTTTTCCACACGTGACGTCGCTCGCGTTCCGCGGTCCCGGCAAGACGCCGTTTATGATCAGCTGGCGCAAATGGGTCGACCGTATCGACGAGACGGGCGTGTACCTTAAGGCGTCGGCCACCGAAATCCGTTTTTCGTACCTGCAGCCGACCGAGCTCTTGCTCGCACGCGACGTGCTCAACAAGCAGATCGTCGACACGCAGGGCATGAAGGTCGTGCGCGTAAACGACATCAAGTTTTCCATGTCGGGCGAAAATCAGCTGCGTCTGCTGGGTGCCGAGGTTGGCGCCCGCGGCTTGCTGCGCGCGATCAGCCCCACGCTCGAGCATGTTGCCGAGGGCTTTATGAAGCACCTGGGCAAGCCGTTGAGCGAGGATATCATCGCCTGGTCCTACATGGACCTGCTCGACCGCTCGACCAAGAATATCCAGCTCTCGGTGTCGCACAAGACGCTCGGCGAGCTGCACCCTGCCGACATCGCCGACATTATCGAGCAGCTCGACCCGCGCCTACGTGCGCAGGTGTTTGCACAGCTCGATACTGCCCAGGCCGCCGAGGCCATCTCGGAGTTCGATGACGACGAGCTTATGACCGAGATGCTCGAGGGCCTGTCCGATACGGACGCATCGTCGATGCTGGCCATGATGGACCCGGACGATGCAGCCGACCTGATCGACGAGCTCGATTACGAGAAGGCCGAGAAGCTCCTGCGCCTGATGGGCGTCAAGGAGGAGAAGGCGATTCGTAACCTGCTGGGGTATGAGGACAACACCGCCGGCCGCATCATGACCTCGGAGTTTGTTTCCCTGCCCGCCACGGCAACGGTCGGTGACGCCATCGAGGCGATTCGCGAGCTCGACGAGGACTTCGAGAGCGTCTACTACGTCTATACCGAGGATCCGAGCGGCATGCTGACCGGCGTGCTTTCGCTGCGCACGCTGATCGTAGCCGACCGCGACGCCACGTTGGGTCAGCTGGCCTATCGCGACCTGGTCTATGTGTCGCCCGACGAGGACCAGGAAGACGTAACGGACGAGATGACCAAGTATGACCTGGTCGCTATCCCCGTCTGTGACGAGAACCGCCACATCTTGGGTATCGTGACCTTCGACGACGCCATGGACGTTATCGCCGAGGAGCATCAGGAGGACCTGCAGATCGCCGGTGTCGGCTCGGGCGATAGCGCGTCCGACGACTCGACGAATGTGCTCAGCTGGTTCGTGCATCGCCAATACTGGGTTGTTGTATGGGGCATCGCGTCGTGCATCATGGCGACCGTGCTGGGAACGGCGCTCGGCTCCGCGCATCTGGTGGTGTTCCCCATGTGCGCCATGCCGCTCGTGCTGCTGGCGGCCTCGCGCATGGTGTCGTTCGTCAAGAACTACTTCCTGGAGTATGACGGTCACGACGACGAACCCAAGCCGTATCTGGGGTTCTTCTTCCAGAGCACGGGTATGGGCCTGATTCTGTCACTCGTGACCTACCTGTGCGCCCAGCTGGTGCGCACCGCTGCGTTCCCCGATGCGTCCATGTTTGAGGAGCAACTCTTTACCGGGTGCTTTAACATCGCGGCCATCGTCTGTCTGATTGGCAACATGAGCGCCGTGATTTACCTGATGGTGCTGTTCTGGCGTGACGAGCACGACCTCAATACGTCGGGCACCGCCATGAACGTTATTGCCGTCATGATCTCGTGCGTAGCGTACTGTGCCGCTGCGGTGCTGCTCACCATGTCGGTCATGGGTTAGGTGGTCGCGTGCAAAATACCAAGCAAAAGTCGGGCACCAAGCAAAAGTTGACCATCGCGGCCATCTTTGGCGCTATGGGTCCCGGTCTGCTGGCGGCGCTTTCGGGCAATGACGCCGGCGGCATTGCAACGTATTCCAGCGCGGGCGCCAGCTATGGCTACAAGATGCTCTGGATGCTTCCCGTCATGACCGTGCTGCTCATCGTGACGCAGGAGACCGCGGCGCGCTGCGGCTGCGTCACGGGCAAGGGCCTGGCATCGCTCATTCGCGAGCGCTTTGGCGTGCGCAAGAGTGTACTTGCTATGGCGGCGCTGTTGATCGCCAACACGGCTGTGACCATTTCGGAGTTTGCGGGTATCGCCAGCGGCCTTGCTCTCTTTGGCGTGCCGGCGAGCATCTCGGTGCCGTTGGTGGCGCTGCTGGTGTGGATGCTTACCATGTCGGGTAGTTTCCAGCGCATCGAGAAGATTCTGCTGTTGGTAAGCTGCGTCTTCGTGACCTATATTGTCGCCGCGTTTATGGCTGGCCCCAACTGGGGTGAGGTCGCGGTCGACCTGGTCGTGCCTAACATTCAAAATGACCCCAGCTACGTGTCGCTCGTGGTCGCAACGATCGGTACCACCATCGCGCCGTGGATGATTTTCTTGGCGCAGAATAACGTGGTCGATAAGAATGCGGGCGAGGACGACATCGTGCTGCAGCGTATTGATACCGTGAGCGGCTCGATCGCTGCTGATATCATTGCGGGCTTTATTATCATCACGACCGGTACGGTGCTGTTCCCGGCGGGTATTCAGATTAGCGATGCTGCCGATGCTGCCCGCGCGCTGGAGCCTATTGCGGGTCAGTGGTCCACGGTGCTGTTTGCCTCGGGCCTGGTCGCGGCGAGCTTCTTGGCTGCTTGCGTGCTACCGGGCGTTACGTCGAGCGCTATCTGCGAGGCATTTGGCTGGGAGCGCGGTGCCGACCGCAGCTGGGACGAGGCCCCGGTCTATCGCGGCATCATTACGGCCATCATCGGTATCTCTGCCGTGCTGGTGCTTATGCCCGGCGTCGATCTGTTCCAGATTATGATGACCTCGCAGGTCATCAATGGCGTGCTACTGCCCGTGGTTCTGGTGTTCCAAGTGGTTATCGCCGCCGACCGTCACATTATGGGCGCCAACCGCAACGGCCGCGTGTGGAACGTGCTCACGTGGGCGACTATCGCCGTGATTACGGTGCTGACGGTCGTCATGTTTGTGCTGCAAGCGATGGGCTACGGCGCTTAGCGCCTCTTTTTTGCCCATGGCCTCTCGGAGCCGGCTCGAAAAGAGCGATTTTTGGTTGGTTGCTGCGGGTGTACACAGATTTGGCTGCGTGCTACTTGTCGGTGCCCAGCTTGTGTGGCTTGTAGGCGAGGGCATTGACGAGTGCGTCGGCGGCGGATTTGACGGCTGCCGGCTGCGGATCGTTGACGTGGTCCTCGGGGTGCACGGGCAGGTCTTTCTTGACCGCATCGTGGATCAGGTTGAGGTACTCGGTCACGCCGGTAGTCGACAGGTGCGTGCCGTCGCCGTCGAACAGGTCGTTGCGGTTGGCGCTGTACCCGTACCAGTCGACAACGCGTACATTCTTGTAGCGCGTGGCGGCGTTGGCGATGGCCTGGTTCGTGGACCCGACCCACGGCTGCGGGCTACGCGTGTTTACAAACACGACAGTACGCTGCTCGCCGGCGTCGGCCATGATCGCGTCGACCTGGGCGTCCGTTACCAAGCCGTTGGTGCCCAGCGCAAAGACCACGATCTTGCCGGCAAGGTTCTGTTGGAGATAGCCCTCAAATGTCGCGCGGCCCGCATCAAACTGGCGGCCCTTTTCGGCATCGATATGGCTGTGCGGGAACACGCCGTCAAAGGAATCAACGGCGCGCAGCGACACGGAGTCACCGATCATAAGCAAATCGTAGGAGCCATCGGGGAAGCCGTCGTTGTCCTTGTCGGTGTCGTCGGCCGCCTGCTGGTCGGCGGGCGCGGTGTTTTTGGCTTCCTTGTTGAGGACTTCGGCGCCCTCACCGCTCAGTGCGGAGGTCTCCGGCACAAAGATCAGGCCGCCCAGTGCAACGACCAACACGACAGCGCAGGTTGCGCAGACAGGGACGTGCGCGCGTGCCCAGTTGGCGGGCGTGGCGGTGCCGTCGCGGAACTCGGATACGGTGCGCTCAAAGGCGCCCTTTCTAAACGGCGTTTCGATAAAGCGATATGAGCATTCGGCCACGGCGACCACCACAAGTACCTGCAAGATGTACTGCCACCACGGTGTATCGTTGATGTTGGCGACCGGGTTCATGAGCAACAGCAGGGGATAGTGCCACAGGTAGATGCTGTACGAGCGCTTGCCAACCCACACGAGCGGCTCGGCGGACAGCGCGCGGGCAACCATTCCCTGGGGCTGCACGCAGGCCGCGATGACCATGAGCGTGAGGACCGAGCACAGCAGCGTGCCGCCGCGATACTGGAACGCGGTGTAGCCGTTGGTGAGCGCGACCATGGCGGCAAGGCCAACCAGACCCACGACGCCCAACACATCGATGGATGTGGGCGAGGACCAAAAGCGCACGAGGGCGCTCGGCTGTGCCGGGGCGGTCTCGGCTGATTCGTCGGCCTTCTCGCTAGGTTTGCCCTCGGCGTTCTTGTCGTGCTTGGCGGCGCCAGCCAGGCGATTGAGCCCCAAACGATGAGCGAGACGCACTGGCGCCAGGTCGCGATCGGGGATAAAGGCCATCCAGGCACCCAGCAGTAGCGAGAACACGCGGGTGTCGGTGCCGTAGTACACGCGGCTGGGGTCGGCGGCAGGGTTGTAAAGCACCATCATGGCGAGGGCAGATGCCGCGGCAAGGCCCAGAACCAAGCGGCGCGTGTTGGGCTTGCTCACATGCATGGATACCATGGCAAACAGCAGTGGCGGCCAAATCAGGTAGAACTGTTCCTCGATGGCAAGCGACCAAAAGTGCGTGAGCGGCGAGGGGTCGCCCAGAGCATTGAAGTACGAGACGTTTTGGGCAATCTGCCACCAGTTGTTGAAGAACAGCAACGACGGCAGGATGTCGGGGCGCATCTTGGTGAGCATCACGTGGTTAAAGATGGTGCACAGCGCGCAGGTCACGAACACTACCGTTACCACGGCGGGGACCAGGCGACGGATGCGGCGAATCCAGAAGCTCTTGAGGTCGATGCGGCCGGTCTTAGCGACTTCGTTGAGTAGCAGGCGTGTGATCAGATAGCCCGAAAGCACAAAGAAGATCGTGACGCCGAGCAGACCGCCCTGCGCCCACGTGAGGTTGAGGTGATAGAGCACCACCGCGACGACGGCAAGCGTGCGTAGGCCGTCAAGGGCAGGGATGTAGCGGGACTTGGGGCGAGCAGGCGTCTGCTCCGCGGCGGGAGTGTTGGCGCGGCCCGCGTTGTTGGTAGAAGCGCGATGAGGGCTTGCGGTGCGTCGCGGCTCGTTGGTACGGCGTTCGCTCTTCACGCGTTCGTGCGGCGCCGGCTCGTTGCCTGTGCGGCGTCGACCGCGCGAGCCCGATTGCGAGAATTGTTCCATAAAACATCATCCAATGACGAGAATAATCAGCACGTATTTATTGTAGCTGCCTGCTCCTGTGAATGCTTGCTGCTGGCGCAAGCTCAAGCGTGCGTCCACATCAAAGTGAACTAAAGTTATAGGGGGTGCGAGGGCGCACAATCGATGGTCGACGGTGGGCATAAGGCCCGCAGATGAGGAGGTTTCCATGGCAGATCGCGACATCATTGCGGTGTTCGGCAGCATGAACATGGACCTTTCGGTGGCGTGCGAGCGCATGCCGCGTGCGGGCGAGACCGTCGGCGGCAGCGGGTTTATCACCAACGCCGGCGGTAAGGGCGCTAACCAGGCCGTTGCCGCCGCGCGCATGGGTGCGCGCACATGCATGATCGGCGCTGTTGGACGTGATACCTTTGGCGATGCGCTTGTGGCGGGGCTCCAGGATGCCGGCGTGAGTGTTGAGTTCGTGGCGCTTCGCGATGACGTGGAGACCGGCACCGCGACTATCATTCGCTGCGAGGGCGACAACCGCATCATACTGTCACCGGGCGCCAACCATGCGCTTGCGGGCGCGGACGTTGCCTGCGCGTTGAGGCGTCTGGTGGCCCATGAGCTCGACGGCGACGCCAGCGAGATTGCCCCGGCTGCCGGAAGCGTCTTTATCGCCCAGGGCGAATGTGACCTTGTGGCGACGGCCGAGGCGCTTGTTTGCGCTCACGAGCTGGGGTTCTATACGGTCTTTAATCCAGCGCCCGCCTGCGAGCTGCCTGCGGAGGTCTGGCCTGCGGTCGACCTGGTCTGCCCCAACGAGACCGAGTGCCAGGTGCTGACGGGCATTCTGCCCACGGATGATGCGAGTTGCGTCGCCGCGCTCAATGCGCTGCTCGACAAGGGCGCCGGGGCTGCGGTCATCACGCTAGGCGGTGCCGGCTCAGTTGCATTTGGCGATGACGGTGAGCTGCTGCGCATGCCGGCACTTTCGTGCGCGGTGGTCGATACGACGGCCGCGGGCGATACGTTTATTGGTGCGCTTGCGGCGGCTCGCCTGGAGGGCCTGCCGCTCTTTGAATGCATGGCCGCCGGCGCCCGTGCCTCGGCGGTGACGGTGTCGCGTTTGGGCGCGCAGCAGTCGATTCCCACGCGTGCCGAAGTTGGGCGCATGTTTGGTTTAGACGATTAGTACAAGACGGAGAAGCGGAGTAAAACAATGGCAACCAAGAAGCTGATCCTTGATCTGGATATGGGTGTGGACGATGCGATGGCGCTTGCCTATGCCATCGCGAGCCCCGAGGTGGAGCTCGTGGGCATCACCACATGCTTTGGCAACGTGCGCGTCGAGCAGTCGGCGCACAACTGCCTGGCGGTGCTCGACCTGTTGGGCCGTCCCGAGGTGCCGGTGTACCTGGGTGCCGACCGTCCTCTGCAAGCGACTGAGCCCTATACGCCGCCGGCGTCCACCGCGCTCATTCACGGCAAGAACGGCATCGGCGGCGCGAGCGTGCCCGCGTCGCCCTACGAGCCGGTGGGGGCGACCTCGGCCGACGGCAACGCTGCGGTCGATTATCTGATCGATGCCGCGCGCACCTATGGTCCCGATCTGGTCTACGTAGCGACTGGCCCGCTCTCCAACCTAGCGCTCGCCCTGGAGCGCGATGCGGCGGCGATGATGTCCATCGGCCGCGTGGTCGTGATGGGCGGCGCCCTTACCGTGCCCGGTAACGTGAGCGCGGGCGCCGAGGCCAACATGGCGAGCGACCCCGAGGCAGCCGACGCGGTGCTGCGCTCGGGCCGTAAGCTCACCATGGTGGGCCTGGACGTGACGCATCGCGTGGTGCTCACGCGCCGCGACATTGCCGGCTGGACGGGTTCGGGAACCATGGCCGGCTGCGCATTTGCGAGCATGGTCGAGCACTACATTGGTTCGTACGAGATGAACGCGTCCTACCTGGGCGGCTGCGCGCTGCACGATCCGCTGGCGGTTGCCGTGGCGATTGATCCCACGCTCGTGGGTGCGCTCGGCTGTAACCTGCGTGTTGACTTGCTGGGTGAGTATCGCGGCCGCACCATCTGCGATGAGCGCCGCGTGGCAGATCCCGACAAGAGCACACTCGTGGCGCTGACCGTCGATACCCCGCGCTTCCTGTCCGAGTTCAAGGCCCGTATGGCCCGTGTCCTTGGCTAAGTTGTCTTTTTGGGACGGGGCTTTTTTGACTGGTATGATTGGTGCGACCATTCGAACCAGCTAAAAGAGCCCCGTCCCAAATTGACTACCGAGAGGAACTGCCATGGAGCGCATCGCAAGTTTTTCCGTTGACCATCTGCTGCTCGAGCCCGGCGTGTATGTGAGCCGCATCGACCGCGATCCGGCGACCGGCGCTGCCGTCACCACGTTTGATCTGCGCCTGACCACGCCCAACAAGGAGCCGGTCATGAACACGGCAGAGTGCCACACCATTGAGCACCTGGGTGCGACGTTCCTTCGCAACCATGCCGAGTGGTCGAGCCGCATTGTCTACTTTGGTCCCATGGGCTGCCGCACGGGTTTTTACCTCGTCGTTTTTGGTGAGCTGACGAGCGAGGAAATCTTGCCGCTCGTGCGTGAGCTGTTCGAGTTTGTTGCTGGCTTTGAGGGCGATATCCCCGGCGCTGCTCCCGAGGAGTGCGGCAACTACCTGGACCAGAACCTCCCCATGGCAAACTGGCTCGCGCGCCGCTACCTCGACCGCGACTTGGCCGATATCGACGAGAAGCACCTGCACTATCAGCAGGCCTAAGGGCTATATCGCCTAAAACGCGCGCATTGGGCGCCTTCGCTTATACGGGGGCGCCTTTTTGTTGAGTGGTCGGAACGAGCGTTCAAAATCGCTCATGTTTGTTCTAGAATGTTCGTTTAGTCACATTTACGAACAGGAGCGAACATGCATATCTACTCTGTTAACGATCCCGAGTTCAAATCCTATGGCAACGTTTGGGATGACGTTCCGTCCGAGCTCACGTCGCCCGTGCTCGAGGCGCTCTCTGCCACGCCCATTCCTGAGGGCAGCAAGTACGTAGCGAGTGCGCCGGAGCTCGAGGGCGTCAAGGATGCCGACAAACTGGGTTTTCTCATGTTTGGCGGTCGTCCCTTCCAGCTCGGCTGGTGCAATGGCCACAACACGAAACTCAACTGTCTGGAGTATCACCGCGCCAGCGAATTCAACCTGGGCGCTCGCGACTTTATCCTGCTTGTGGCGCATCGCTGGGAGATCGAGGACGGCAAGCTCGACACCGCATGCGTCAAGGCGTTCCGCGTGCCGGCGGGCAAGGTCGTCGAGGTTTTCAACACCACGCTTCACTACACGCCGTGCATGGTCGACGACGGTGGCTTCCAGGTGATGGTGGCGCTGCCGGCGGGTACCAACGGCCCGCGCCCCGAGGCTGCAACCGACATGCCTGCCGTCGGTGACAGCTACTGCTACTGGAAGGCCGACAAGTGGGTCCTCTGCCACGCCGACAGCCCCAAAGCAGCCGAAGGCGGCTACGTAGGCCTCGTCGGCAAGAACCTCGACATCGCCTGCGACTAGAATCTTCCATCTCGATCTGTAACATCTAGCGGGCTAAATCGTCTCTACCTGTTACAGATTTAGACAAACTGAAGGGGCTGCCCGAAAAATCTCGATCTGTAACACCAGGCCCGGTTTTGGCTGCCTAACTGTTACAGATCGAGACAAACCGGGCCCAATCCGCCGCAAAGGTGCCTGTCCCCTTTGTGGTGGTTGGCGGTTTGGGCGGGCAGGTATCAAAAAGTGTCAGACGGGGGCGGCTGCCGGGCGTCTGTGCGCGAAAAGAAGTGCCGACCTGCGCCGTTGCCGTTGAGTGGCGCGCTGCTTACGGGGATACTGAAGCCACGACAAACAGCGTGTGAAAGGATCGATGCATGGCTTTCCGTAATGACTTCCTGTGGGGCGGCGCGACGGCTGCCAACCAGTGCGAGGGCGCGTACAACGTTGACGGTCGCGGCCTGGCCAACGTGGATGTGGCGCCGCACGGCCCGGAGCGTTACGCGGTGGTCTCCGGCCAGCGCAAGATGCTCGACTTCGAGGACGGCTATTACTATCCCGCGCAGACCGGCATCGATTTCTACCATCACTACAAGGAGGACATTGCCCTCTTTGCCGAGATGGGCTTTAAGACCTTCCGCATGAGCCTGGCCTGGACCCGTATCTTCCCCAACGGTGACGAGGCCGAGCCCAACGAGGCCGGCCTGGCCTTTTACGAGGACGTGTTCCGCGAGTGCCAGGCGCACGGCATCGAGCCGCTCGTGACCATCACGCACTTCGACTGCCCCGTCCACCTCATCAAGGAGTACGGCGGCTGGCGCAACCGCAAGCTCATCGACTTCTACAAGAACCTCGCGACCACGATCTTCACCCGCTACAAGGGCCTGGTGAAGTACTGGCTCACCTTCAACGAGATCAACATGATCCTTCACCTGCCGTTTATGGGTGCCGGTCTGGTCTTTGAGGAGGGCGAGAACAAGGAGGCCGTCGAGTACCTGGCCGCCCACAACGAGCTCGTCGCCAGCGCTTGGGCAACCAAGATCGCCCATGAGATCGACCCTGAGGTCAAGATCGGTTGCATGCTTGCCGCAGGTAGCTACTACCCCTACAGCTGCCGTCCGGGCGATGTGCGCCAGGCGCAGATTGGCAACCAGAGCAACTATTTCTTCGTCGACGTTCAGAACCGCGGCTACTACCCGGCCTATGCCGTCAAGAAGCTCGAGCGTCTTGGCATCGATGTGGGCATGACCGACGAGGACCGCGAGATCCTGGCCGCCAACACCGTCGACTTCATTAGCTTTAGCTATTACAGCACCCGTTGCTCCGCCGGTGCCGATAACCCCGATGTCGAGCGCACCCAGGGCAACGCCTTCGCCGGCGCCAAGAACCCCTACCTGCAGGAGAGCCAGTGGGGCTGGGCCATCGATCCGCTGGGCTTCCGCATCACCCTCAACGACCTGTACGACCGTTATCAGAAGCCGCTGTTTGTGGTCGAGAACGGTCTGGGCGCCAAGGATGTTGTCGAGGAGGATGGCTCCATCAACGACGACTACCGTATCGACTACCTGCGCCAGCATATCGCCGCGATGCGCGATGCGGTGACCGAGGACGGCGTTGACCTGCTGGGCTACACCACCTGGGGTCCGATCGACCTGGTCTCGGCCGGCACGGGCGAGATGTCCAAGCGCTACGGCTTTATCTACGTGGACCGCGACGATGCAGGCAACGGCACCCTCAAGCGTTCCAAGAAGAAGAGCTTCGACTGGTACAAGAAGGTTATCGCCACCAACGGCGAAGATTTGGCCTAGGCGTTCTCAACAGCAATAGCATCCTAACCAAGGCGCCCGGCGAGCAGCCTATGCCCGTCGGGTGCCTTGTTAAAAGAAGTAAAAACTTGCAATTGCACTACGGCGCGAGCACATCCAGCGGAACAACTTGGACGCCGCGGTCAGTGACATAGGCTTGTGAACCAAACCCGATGATTACGACTTTCGAAACTGGCGGGTTGTTTCC
>NZ_QRZD01000011.1:0-74614 GCF_003464565.1 Collinsella sp. AF14-35 | reverse complement strand
CGGGGCATTCCCCGCCTCTTACACCACATCTCTGCGCGCTACCAGGTACCCCCTCTTGCGACGTGCATTTTTTGGAGTATTCAGCAATGGCGTGTCCCGAAAGAGGCTCAGAACGACTGTTTTGAGTGCCGCCGATGGCGTAAATCGCCATCGGCGGCACTTTTTTATGCCGATTGGGCGCAATATGCATATCGAGTAGGGCATTGAGGACGGTGCGCGGTGCGCTCCGATGCTGAATACTCCCAAAAATGCACGGCGGAACATGACCCACCTGGCCAAAGCGCTCAAGTTCGGTATTCGGGGACGCCTGCCAATTCGCAATACATACAAGTCACGGCTCCAGTAACCGTTGAACGGGCAAAATCGACCGTTCACCCCATGGTGGTTAGGTGAACGTTCACCTTTTAAGTCGCAATGAATTAGTATAGTGAACGTTCACCTAGAGGATAACGAGCGCATCGTGCGCCCGCTCCGCCAACAAAGGGGTTGTTTGATGAAAAACTTCATGGACGATCAGGATTTCCTGCTGAGCACCAAAACCGGTGAGGAGCTGTTCCACAACTTTGCCGAGGGCATGCCCATCGTTGACTACCACTGCCACATTTCTCCCAAGGAGATCTGGGACGACAAGCGTTTTGAGAACATCACCGAGGTTTGGCTGGGCGGTGACCACTACAAGTGGCGCCTGATGCGTGCCAACGGCGTCGACGAGCGCTTCATTACCGGCGATGCCCCTGCTCGCGAGAAGTTCCAGAAGTGGGCCGAGACCCTGGGCCGTTGCGTGGGCAACCCCGTCTTTGAGTGGAGCCACCTGGAGCTTAAGCGTTACTTTGGCTACGAGGGCGTCCTGAACGGCAAAACCGCTCAGGAGGTCTGGGACCTTGCCAACGCCAAGCTCGCTGAGGCCAGCTTTACCTGCCGCAACCTCATCAAGCAGTCCAACGTCCGCATGATCTGCACTACCGACGACCCCGCCGACAGCTTTGAGTGGCACAAGAAGATTGCCGCCGACGACAGTTTTGACGTTCAGGTCGTTCCCGCCATGCGCCCCGATGCCGCCCTGCGCATCGAGCGTGGCCAGGAGTTCGCCGACTACTGCAAGCATCTCTCCGAGGTTGCTGGCGTTGAGATCAGCGACTTCGAGGGCATGAAGGCTGCCATCTCCAAGCGCTACGACGTTGCCCACGAGCTGGGCTGCCGCGCTTCCGACCACGCGCTCGACTACGTTATGTACGTTCCGGCTACCGCCGACGAGATCGAGACTATCTTTGCCAAGGGCCTTGCCGCCGAGCCGCTTGCCGAGGACGAGGTCCTCAAGTACAAGACGGCCTTTATGCAGTTCGTCGCCGGCGAGTATGTCCGCCTTGGCTGGGCCATGCAGCTGCACTTTGGCTGCAAGCGTGACAACAACCGCGCTATGTTCGCCAAGCTCGGTCCCGACACCGGCTACGACTGCATCTCCAACTACACGCCGTCCGACCAGCTGGCCGATTTCCTCAACTCCATCCAGGAGGCCATGGGTCTGCCCAAGACCATTCTGTACAGCCTGAACCCCATCGACAACACCATGATCGATACCGTGATGGGCTGCTTCCAGGAGGCTCCGACCGCCGGTAAGATCCAGAACGGCTCTGCCTGGTGGTTCAACGATAACGAGATCGGTATGCGCGAGCAGCTCACGGCTCTGGCTAACGAGGGCGTGCTGGGCAACTTTGTGGGCATGCTTACCGATTCCCGCTCCTTCCTGTCCTACCCGCGTCATGAGTACTTCCGTCGCGTGCTGTGCGGCGTGATCGGCGAGTGGGTCGAGCAGGGCAAGTATCCGGCCGACATGGAGCTGCTGGGAGCCATCGTGCGCGACATTAGCTACAACAACGCGGTCCGCTACTTTGGCTTTGACCTGGATACCGTCGAGGCCTAAACCCGCATCGAATCACACCGAACTCGGGAGCGCCGTTGCCACACGCGGCGCCCCCGTTTTGCCTGCACGCTAACAGCAATCTAAGGAGAGACATCGATGGAGAACATCAGCTACGAGACGCTCGAGAAGATCGGCTACAAGGGCTACCTGCTGCCCAAGGACGCGCCCGAGAAGGTTCTGCAGTTTGGCGAGGGCAATTTCCTGCGCGCCTTCGTCGACCGCTTCTTTGACATGGGCAACGAGGCAACCGGCTGGAACGGCAAGGTTGTCATGGTCCAGCCCATCAGCGGTGCCTTTGGCTTTGCCGACGGCATTAACGCTCAGGATGACCTGTACACCGTGCTGGTGCGCGGCAAGGAGAGCGGCAACACGGTCGACGAGTCCCGTGTGATCAGCGCCTGCAGCCGCTGCCTCAATCCGTATCGCGAGGACGACTACCGCGCCATGATGGAGGTCGCCGTCTCCGACGATTTGGAGATTATCGTCTCCAACACCACCGAGGCCGGTATCGCCTACGATCCGTCCTGCAAGGCCGACGACATGCCGCCCGCGAGCTTCCCCGCCAAGCTTGCCCAGGTGCTCCACACCCGCTGGGCCGCCGGCAAGCCGGGCGTCATCGTGCTCGCCTGTGAGCTCATCGATCACAACGGCGAGGAGCTGCTGCGCATCATGAACCAGTACGTGAGCGACTGGGGCTGGGAGGACGAGTTTGCGCAGTGGATGGCCAACGACTGCACCGTCTGCACCACGCTCGTCGACACTATCGTCCCCGGCCGTATCCGCGACCCCAAGGAGGCCGCTGCCGTGGCCGAGCGCCTGGGCTACGAGGATCCCTTCCTGGCCGTGCGCGAGCCCTTCCAGATGTGGGGTATCCAGGGCGATGAGTCGCTCAAGGAGCGTCTGCCCTTCGTGAAGGCCGGCCTGCCGGGCGTCTTTGTGACCCCCGATGTCACCCCGTACAAGAAGCGCAAGGTCCGCATCCTCAACGGCGCCCACACTGCCTTTGTTCCGGGTTCCTGGGTTGCCGGCTTTGACATCGTGCGCGATTGCATGCATGACGAGACCGTTCGCGGCTTCATGAACACCATGCTCTACGACGAGGTCATCCCGACGCTTGCCGCCGATCTTGATGTCGAGGACTGCAAGGCCTTTGCCGCCGCCGTCGAGAACCGCTTCGACAACCCGTTTATCGACCACGCGCTGCTCTCCATTTGCCTCAACTCAACCGCCAAATGGCGTGCTCGCGACCTGCCCACGCTCAAGGACTATGTTGCCGAGACCGGCAACCTGCCCAAGTGCCTGGCGACGAGCCTCGCTACGCTCATTGCCTTCTATACGCAGGAGCTCGTTGCTCGCGAGGGCGATGGCCTGCACCTGCGCCGCGCCGACGGCACCGAGTACACCGCTCAGGACGATGCCTTCGTGCTCGATTTCTACGCCACCCACGCCGGTGCAGACGATGCCGAGCTGGTGCACGACGTGCTCAGCAACGAGCAGATGTGGGGCGAGGACCTTACGCAGATCGCCGGCCTTGAGGAGTTTGTCGTCAACGCGCTTGCCGTTGTGCGCGCCGAGGGCGCCAAGCAGGCATTTGCCAACGCCCAGGCCTAAATCCTTCTGTGCGCCCGCCGGGCAACTGGCGGGCGCCCGCTGACTTCTGCTCAACCTGTAGGGTTAGGACTCTTTGTAATGAATACTATCCAGATCAATCCGGCCGACAACGTGATCGTCGCGCTGTCGCCGCTTGCCAAGGGCACCGCCGTCGCGGTTCCCGGGGTGGGCGAGGTCGTTGCCGCGGAGGATATTCCGCAGGGCCACAAGATGGCCGTGCGTGCCATTGCGGCGGGGGAGGACGTCGTCAAGTACGGTCTTCCTATCGGTCACGTGACGGGCGACATCCAGCCCGGTCAGTGGCTTCATACGCATAACGTCAAGACCAACCTTTCGGGCGAGGTCGAGTACGCTTACAACCCGACGCATCCGGTCGTTGAGCCGGTTGAGCCCGAGACCTTTATGGGCTTCCGTCGCGCCGATGGCCGCGCCGCCACGCGCAACGAGCTGTGGATCATCCCCACGGTCGGCTGCGTCAACGAGGTCGCACGTGCCATGTGCGAGCAGGCTCAGGATCTGGTCGAGGGCTCGCTGGAGGGCGTTTACTACTTCCCGCATCCCTTTGGCTGCTCGCAGACCGGTGCCGACCATGCCCAGACGCGCCGTCTGCTGGTGGCGCTCTCGCGTCACGCAAACGCTGCGGGTGTGCTGTTCCTGTCCCTCGGTTGCGAAAACTGCACGCACCAGCAGGTACTCGACGAGCTCGGTGACTTTGATCGCGAGCGCGTTCGATTCCTCGCCTGCCAGGATGTAGCCGACGAGCAGGTCGAGGGTCACAAGATCCTGTCCGAGCTTGCCGACCTGGCCAAGCAGGCCAAGCGTGAGCCCATTCCTGCCTCCGAGCTGGTCATTGGCCTTAAGTGCGGCGGCTCTGACGGTCTTTCGGGCATTACCGCCAACCCCACGATCGGTCGCGTGAGCGATATGGTTGTCGCCCGCGGCGGCACGTCGGTGCTCACCGAGGTTCCCGAGATGTTTGGCGCGGAGAGCATTCTGCTCGATCGCTGTGAGAGCCAGGACGTCTTCAATGCCGCCTCCGACATGCTCAACGGCTTTAAGGACTACTTTATCAGCCACGGCGAGGTCGTCTATGAGAACCCGAGCCCCGGCAACAAGGACGGCGGCATTACCACGCTCGAGGACAAGAGCTGCGGCTGCGTGCAAAAGGGCGGATCCGCCCCCATCGTCGACGTGCTGCCGTATGCCGGTCAGGCTACCAAGCATGGCCTGAACATGCTGTGCGGTCCGGGCAACGACATGGTATCCACCACGGCCCTGACGGCTGCCGGCTGCCACGTAATCCTGTTCTCGACCGGCCGCGGCACGCCGTTTGGCGCACCGGCGCCTACACTCAAGGTGTTCACCAACCAGCGTCTGTGCGACCACAAGGCCAACTGGATGGACTTTAACGCCGGCGTGGTGGCTACGGGCGAGCGCACGCTCGATGAGGCTGCCGACGACCTGTATCAGATGGTGCTGGACACGGCGAGCGGCAAGCTTACGAGTGCCGAGCGTCGCGGCTGCCACGAGATCAGCATTTGGAAGGATGGCGTCTGCCTGTAGCGGTAAATGGGTTCGCATAGGGCGCTATTGACCATGGCCCCGTCGGGAGTGTTCCCGGCGGGGCCATGTTTGTTCTGTCTGTTCGGGCGTGTCTTCCTGAGGGTACGGGAGCGGCGAAAACAATAAACGTTCACCTAATCGACCTCAAATTTTAACCCACTCAATACCCATGTAATCGTGATTTTTTTCAAGTCAGATATCCGTTTAACGGCAAAAAACGACCGTTCAAGGATAATATACAAGTGAACGTTCACCTATCATATGCAATCGCGCATAATCTAGCTAAACGTTCACCCTACGAGTGGGCGATATGCAGACAGACATCGGTATGGACTCCAATGTCTTGTTACAAGACAATCGAGAAAAGAGAGGGAGCTCGATGACTAACAAGATCGGTAAAAAGCGCAAGATCACATTTTGGACGCGCTTGGGCTTTGGTATGGGCGGCATGCTCAACTCCGGTGCCCTGAGCTTTACGCACAGCTACATGGTGCTGTTCCTGTCCACGGAGTGCGGTCTGTCCGCAGGCGAGGCTGCGCTGATCAGCTCGTTCGCCATCTATCTCAACGCCATTCTGTGCCCGCTCATGGGCTTTGTGGCCGATAACTTCTACGCTACCAAGATCGGCCGCATCTTTGGCCGCCGCCGTTTCTGGATCTTGCTGGCTATCCCGATGATGGTCGCCGAGCCGCTCATCTTTGTGGCTACGCCGTTTGGTTTCCCGTACTACTTTGTGTTGTACCTGATCTACAACGTCGCGTACACGTTCTGCACCGCCAACCTGTCGCCGCTTACCATCGAGATGACCGATGACTTCAAGGAGCGTACGTACCTCACCGGCTACAAGCACCTCTTTGGTAACGCCGCCGGCTTCCTGATGGCAGCACTCGTCGGCTTTGGCTTTGGCACCTTCGGCGAGACCAACCCGTTCAGCTACTTCATTATTGCTACGATTAACGCTTCGGTCATGGCAATCTCGCTGCTCTGCGTGTACCTGTCTACGTGGGAGCACACCCCCGAGGAGGTCGCTCAGGAGAAGATCGAGAGCGTCGGCGAGGGTATCAAGAAGTTTTTCATCGACGTTATCTCTACCTTCCGCAACAAGTCCTTCCGCAAGGTCCTGTATGCGCAGGTCTCCACGAAGCTCGCCGCTGCCTGCTGGTCTGCGTGCCTGTCCTTCTTCATCGTCTACTGTCTGCAGATTCCTAAGTCCTACGAGTCCGTGATGGAGATGCCCGGCAAGGTCGTCGCTATCGTCTGCACCGCCATCTGGGTCGCCCTCATGGCCAAGAAGGGCTTCCACAAGTCTTGGTACCTGGCAAACGTCGGTTGCGCCGCGTGCATCATCGCCTACAACTACTTCGCCTTTGGTCAGATCAACGGCACCTCCACGGTCGCCATCGCCATGATCGCCTACCCCATCATCTTCGCCATCTGGAAGTTCTTCTACGTTGGCTTCCAGTATCTGCCCGATGTTCTGCTCAATTACATCCCCGATGTCGATGAGCTCATCACCCTGCGTCGTCGCGAGGGCATCTACAGCTCCGCACAGCAGCTCTGCCAGCAGATCGCCCAGGCTGTTGCCGTCAACGTATGGGCTATCGTCCTTGCTGCCTCCGGCTTCATTCAGACCGCCGGCAACAGCGACGCCGTGACCCAGCCCGCCACCGTGCCTCTGTACATCTGCGGCTACATGCTCATCGGCTGCGCCGGCTTCTTCCTGCTCGCGGCCGTCCTTGCCCGCGGCATCAAGATTGACAAGGAGCAGTGCGACATCCTTTGCGACGAGATTCACCGTGTCAAGGAGGGTGGCAAGATGGCCGACGTCAAGCCCGAGGTCAAGGCGCTTTGCGAGGAGCTCTCCGGCTTTAAGTACGAGGACTGCTTCGCTCACAACAATGTTGGCTTCCAGGACGGCAGCGTAATTCCCGCCGAGTAGGGCCAACGCATTGTCCAAACCAAAGGGCCGTGCCACCGGAGATCCACCGGCGGGTGCGGCCCTTTTTTAAAAACGAGTAGTATGAACTTCTGATTACATTTGAGGGAGAGACCCATGGAGACGAACGTTATCTGGCGCAATGCCCGCGCGGCTGTTATCGAGCTCGACGATGGCGGCTACTTTACCTGTGCCGATACGTGGGAGATCTTTGTCAACGATGAGCCCGCCGGTACCACGAATACGGTCGAGACCTATGTCGATGGCCTGACCCCCGGCAAGCGCAACCTGATCCGCTTTGTCTGCGGCGAGCGCGAGTTGAGCGTAGGCGTCACCACGCCGGCGGAGCCCTTTACCATCAACGTTCGCGACTGCGGAGCCAAGGGCGATGCCGAGCACGATGACACCACCAACATTCAGGCTGCCATCATGGCCTGCCCCAAGGGCGGGCGCGTGCTGATCCCCGCCGGCAACTACCGCATCAAGTCCCTCTTCCTTAAGAGCAATATCAACATCGAGCTTGCCGAGGGCGCGGTGCTGCTGGCCCGTCACGACCGCGCGGCGCTTGCCTACATTCCGGGCACGGTCACGGGCGACGAGGGCGCCGGGTATGCCGGCACCGACATGCTGCCCCTGGGCCGCTGGGAAGGCGAGAGCTTCTCGACCTACTGTTCGACCTTTACGGGCCTGAGCGTGCACGACGTGTGCATCTATGGCCGCGGCGCCATCGACGGCCAGACCGATTTTGCCGAGGACAACTGGTGGAACAAGGACTTTAAGAACATCTTCCGTCCCGAGGAGGGCCGCGAGATCGCCCGCCCGCGCATGATCTTCCTGTCCGAGTGCGAAAACGTGAGTCTTGCCGGCTTTACCGTGCGCAACAGCCCGGCGTGGAATATCCATCCCATTCTGTGCGAGCACGTCGATGCCCTGTGCCTGTCCATCGAGGGTCCCAAGAACTCCCACAACACCGACGGTTTCGATCCCGAGAGCTGCGGTTTTGTCCGCATCCTTGGCTGTCAGTTCTCGGTGGGGGACGACTGCATCGCCATCAAGAGCGGCAAACTGGGCATTGAACCCGAGCTCCGTCCCGCCACGCACGACGTGCTGATCTCGCACTGCTACATGCACGACGGCCACGGCGCCGTGGTGCTGGGATCCGAGGCCGCCGGCGGCATCAAGGACCTCACCGTGAGCAAGTGCCTCTTTGAGCGCACCGACCGCGGCCTGCGCGTCAAGACACGCCGCGGACGCGGCAAGGACGCCGTCAACGAGGGCATCACCTTCGAGCACATTCGCATGGATAAGGTGCTCACGCCCTTCGTGGTCAACTCGTTCTACTTCTGCGACAAGGACGGCAAGACCGACTACGTGCAGTCTCGCGAGGCGCTGCCCGTCGACGACCGTACGCCCGGCTTTGGCGCCACGACGTTTTGCGATATCGAGGCCATCAACTGCCATGCGGCCGCGGCCTATATCACGGGCCTTCCCGAGAGCAAGGTGACGCGCCTGACGTTCCAGGATGTCCATGTGACCTTTGCCGCCGATGCCGAGCCCTTTGTGCCGGCCATGGCCTGCGGCGTGGAGCCCATGGTGCGCCAGGGCATCATCGCGCAGAACGTGAAAGTCCTCGACCTGCAGAACGTGCGCATCGAGGGTCAGGATGGCGACGAGCTGCAGCTGCAAAACGTCGACAAGGTTATCCACGCGTAGGGTAGTGCTCCTGCACAAGTGAATACGGCATGTTGAGGCGTGCGACGGTCGGGTCTGCCCGGCTGTCGCACGCAATCTATAGGTGCCGGCATTGCATGGTGGGTGTTCTGTGACAGAAAGCGTGATGACAGATGAGTGGTAAAGAGCAGCTCTTTGAGGTATCGCTCGAACGCGAAGGCGCGTATCGCAGCATTTCGGCGGCGCTCGAGGCGGCGGAGCGGTGCGTGTCCGATACGACCGTGCCGGTGCGTGTGCTGGTGGCGCCGGGCGAGTATCGCGAGCAGGTCGAAATTCGTCGTCCGCATGTGACGCTCGAGGGCGAGACGGCCGACAGCGTGCGTATCGTGGGAGGCCTGGGTGCCAAGATGCCTTCGGAAGATGGTAGCGGCCAGGATGGAAGACTCGGCACCTTCCGTACGTACACGGTGCTGGTCGATGCCGACGACGTGACGCTTGCGGGTCTAACAATCGAAAACAACGCCGGTGATGGGCGCGAGGTCGGCCAGGCGATTGCCCTGTATGCCGATGGTGACCGCCTGGTTGTCGATGCCTGCTGCATTAAGGGACACCAGGACACGCTCTTTTTGGGGCCGCTGCCGCCGCGCGAGGCCAAGCCGGGCGGCTTTATAGGCCCCAAGCAGTTCGCCCCGCGCCGCGTGGGGCGGCAGTATTTTCGACGTTGCCGGATCGAGGGCGATGTCGACTTTATCTTTGGCGGCGCACGTGCCTACTTTGAGGGGTGTGAGATTCGCTCGCTCAACCGCGATATGGATGTCAACGGGTATGTAACGGCAGCCTCCACGCCCCAGGGCGAGCCGTACGGATTTGTGTTTCATGGCTGTTCGTTTACAGCCGATGAGGGCATTGCCCCCGGATCGGTCTATCTGGGTCGTCCATGGCGCGAGTGGGCCCAGACCGTTTTGCTCGAATGCTGGCTGGGCCCCCATATTTCACTCGAGGGTTGGTGGGATTGGAATAAGCCAGCGGCACATGACGGCACCCTGTATGCCGGCGGTGCCCTGTTTGGCCCGGCGGGTGATACTGCCGCTTGGGTGCCGTGGGCGCATTGCCTGACCGGTCAGGATTCCGAACGCCATGCGCGTGACCGAGTGCTTGCCGGCACGGATGGTTGGGATCCCGAGGGCGGCGACGGTGATGCGGTAGAGACGGCCGGGCTATCTGCCAATGGCCGCACCGTGCACATCGAGACGTACTACGAGGACGAACCTGCGCTGCGCGCCCGACTGAAGCGCGAGGGGCGCTCGGCCGCATTTACGGGCAAGACTCCCACAGACTTTGAGGCATGGAAGGCTGCGACCAGGACTCGTCTGTACGATATTTTGGGTCTTTCGCTTATGGACCGCGCCCCGATTGAGATTCGTGAGCTCAATCGCGTGCGGGTTGCCGGCAGCATCGTGCGTACTCATGCGGTGCTGCAGGTTGAGCACGATGTGTGGATGCCGTTTTACCTGTTGGAGCCGTCCCGCCCCAAGCTTGACGAGCGGGGACTCAAGCGCTGCTATATCTGCCCGCATGGTCACCAGGGGGCGGGTGCTGCAAGCATAGCCGGCGTTGCGGGCGTGCCGGCGGTCGACGATGCCGTGCGTAAGTTCAATTACGACTACGGTCTGCGTTTGGCGCGCATGGGTTATGTGACCGTCTGCCCCGATGCGCGTGGTTGGGGATACCGTCGTGACTGGAAGGGTCAGGGCGACGACGAGAACAGCTACCTGCGCGGTACGTGTCTGAATCAAGCACGTATGGCCGAGCCGCTGGGTCTTACGGTCGCGGGCCTCAACGCCTGGGACAACATGCGCTTGATTGATTACTTGGAGACACGCGGTGACATTGCCATGGACGACCTGGGCTGCTTTGGTTTTTCGGGCGGCGGTTACATGACGTTGTACCTGTCCGCGCTCGACCCGCGCGTGCGCAAGGCGTTTGTCTCGGGCTATCTGTACGGCGTTGATGATTCGCTACTGCACCTCAACGGCAATTGCAGCTGCAATTACACGCCTGGACTCTGGCGTCTGCTCGACATGGGCGACATTGCATCGCTTGTCGCGCCACGGCCGCTCTTGGTTCAGAGCTGCGAGAAAGACCATCTCAACGGCGCCCGCGGGCTTGCGAACGTAGACGAGCAGCTCGATATCGTTCGCGACGCCTACGCGCTGCTGGGCAAGGACGAAAACCTTCTGCACGAGGTCTGCCCGGGTGGACACCACCTGGGCGTGGCGCATCTTGCCGAGGATATCGAATGGCTCGATTCGCAAGTTGCGGAATACGCCCACGCATAGTCCCTCGGTATGTTGTGAATGAACGGTATGTACCTGTATGACCGCCGGTGTGCGGGTGAGGAGAAGAATATGGAAACGAAAAACTTGAGCGAATCGACCGTCTGCTGCTTTGGCGATTCGACCACCTGGGGCGATAACGGATGCGGCGGGGGAGGCAACGATATCTCCTGGACTTCGCACCTGGGTGCGCTGCTGGGCGGCGCTACGATCGAGAACTTTGGTATTAAGGGTTCGCGTATTGCCGTCAAGGCCGACCGTGGCGATTCGTTTGTCGAGCGCTTGGACGGCATCGATCACACGGCAGATATCTGCATCGTCTTTGGCGGCGTTAACGACTTTAGCCGTAACGTGCCGCTGGGAGAGCTGGGCAGCACGGACGTGCACGAGTTCTACGGTGCGCTCGACTACCTGATCCGCACCATCACGGCGCGCTCGCCTCAGGCAAAGCTGGTGTTTATGACGCCGTGCAAGACGAGCGGCAAACACGAGAAGGATATTCCGGCAAGCAACGAGGCCAACCATCTGGGCCTGACGCAAGACGCCTATGTGCGCGCGATGCTGGAGGTCTGCGATCGCTACTCGGTGCCGGTGATCGACCTGTATGCGCAAAGCGGCATCAGCCCGTTTTTGCCGGAGCACCGCGAGCTCTACATGCCGGACGGTCTGCATTACAGCCCTACCGGCTATGAGCGCCTGGCGCATCGCATTGCCGCGGCTCTCACCGCCGTTTGCCGCTAAAAGGATGCCGTTTGCGGGGATTATAGGGTTAACGTTCACCCTATAATCCCCGTTCGCGTTACACTAGGGTAAACGTTCACCCATCAATAACGTCAGAGGGGACAGCAATGGGTTGCAATCAGATTCTGGACCGTTATATCGAGCAGTTGATCGAGACCTCTACGCCTCAGGCGCCGGCCTGGAATATCGAAAAGCTTCGCGCCGGCAAGGAGAACACCTGGAATTACATTAACGGCTGCATGATCAAGGCACTCATCGAGCTGTACGAGATCACCGGCGAGCAGCGCTACCTGACTTTTGCCGATGACTACATCGATTTCTTTGTCCAGGACGATGGCACCATCAAGCATTACAATCCCCAGGAGTACAACCTCGATAACGTCAATGCAGGCAAGACCCTCTACAAACTCTATGACCTGGTAGGCAAACCCAAGTACCGTGCCGCCATGGATACCATCTATCGTCAGCTCGAAACCCAGCCGCGTACCAAAGAGGGTGTGTTTTGGCACAAGGCCGTCTACCCCAACCAGATCTGGCTCGACGGCATGTACATGGCGCAGCCGTTCTACATGCAGTACGAGCTGAGCTTCCACAACCGCCGTGCCTGCTCGGATAGCTTCCATATGTTCCAGGTCGTGCATGACCTGATGCGCAACCCCCTCAACGGTCTGTACTATCACGCCTACGACGCGAGCCGCAAGCAGTTCTGGTGCGATCCCGTCACCGGTCTTTCGGCCAACTTCTGGCTGCGCGCCGAGGGCTGGTTTGCCATGGCGCTCATCGATACCTGGGAGCTCATGCCGCCCTCGATGTCGGCCGAGAAGGACGAGATCCGCAAGATGTTCCACGACCTGATCGACGCCATGCTGCCGTATCAGGACGAGAAGACCGGCATGTGGCACCAGGTCATCAACCTGCCCAATATCGCCCCCAACTATCTGGAGGAGTCGGGCAGCGCCATCTTTGCCAACGCCATCATGAAGGGCGTGCGCCTGGGCGTGCTGGGCGAGCGCTACTACCAGTACGGCCGCCGTGCGTTTGACGGCATCTGCGACACGTGCCTGTCCGAGCGCGACGGACAGCTGGCGCTCGACAACATCTGCCTGGTGGCGGGTCTTGGCAACACCGCGCACCGCGAGGGCACGTTTGGCTACTACATGAGCGAGCCCGTCGTCAAAAACGACGCGAAGGGCGTGGCGCCGCTGGTGCTTGCCTATATCGAGACCATGCATCATGACAAGCTTGCCGGTAAGCGCGATCCGCTTGCCCCTTCGGGCGTGTGCTCCATCGACGACCCGTTTGGCGGCTACACGCCGGGCATCAATGCGTGCAAGGAGGTCTAGGCATGGCGCAGTCAAAAGGCGCACTGAGCGTCGGCGTGCGCCTGCACGACCTGCCCGAGGGTACGGTCGAGGAGCGCATTCGCATGGCAGGCAAACTGGGTTTCTCGTGCATTCAGCTGCCGAGCAAAGTACTCTACAAGTCCTTTGGCATTAACCGTTCCGGCCTTACGCACGAACTCGCCGACCATCTGCGCGAGGTGCTCGACACCAACGGCGTGCAGGTGGCGGTGCTCGGCTGCTATAAAAACCTGGCAACGCCCGATCAGAATCAACTGGTGGATACCTATGCCGAGTACGAGGCGTGCCTGAGGTTCGCGCGCTGGCTTGGGGGCTGTCCGGTGGGGACCGAGACGGGGCGCCCTAACGCGCAGAACAAGATGGCCGATGACCGTTTTTCGGCCGCTGCGCTCGATGCGTTTTGCAAAGGACTCGCACGCGTGTGCTCGATGGCCGAAAAGGAGGGCGGCGAGCTTCTGATCGAGCCCGGTTGGAACGAGATCGTCAATACGCCCGGGCGCTGCCGCGAGGTTCTGGAGCGCGTCCCGAGCCCGGCGCTCGGCGTGATCTACGACCCGGTGTCGCTGCTGCATCCCACGATCGTCGGTGAGGCTTCCGAGCAGGTGTCGCGTATGTTGCACCTGTGCGGCAGCAAGATTCGCGTGCTGCATGCAAAGGACTACGAGATCGTAGACAACGAGGACCAGGATGGCTGGTGTGATGGCTCGGGCTCTCGTTTGGTATGCCACGGCGCCTGTACGTGCGGAAACTTTGTTTTTGAGGCTATTGCCGCCTGGGCCGCGGCCGCGCGACCGGGCATTATGACCGTTATCGAGAACAGCACACCGTCCACGGTCGAGCGTTCGCGCGACGAGTTGCTGCGCATGGGCCGCAGCGTGATGTGCGAGCACGTGATTCTGTAACGAAGCAGGTTGGCGAAAGAGATTGTCGTAGAGGTCCAGGAGAGGAACCGATGGCTATTCATATTGTTGAGGAAGCGAACCGTTGCCTTGGGTGCAAGAAGGCGTTCTGCCAGCTTAAAGGCTGTCCGGTTCAGACGCCTATTCCGCAGGTCATCGACCTGTTTAAGCAGCGCCGTCTGGAAGAGGCAGGTGGGCTGCTGTTCCAGAACAACCCCATGAGCGCGGTCTGCTCCATGATCTGCAACCATTCGGGTCGGTGCGAGGGCGCGTGCATCCAGGGCCGCAAGGGTGCGCCGGTGCACTTCTCGAGCATCGAGAACTATATCTCGACTGCGTATTTGGATCGTAAGGAGTGGAAGCCTGCGCCGTCGTGCGGCAAGCAGGTTGCCGTGGTCGGTTCCGGTCCTGCCGGCATTACCGTGGCCATTAAGATGGCCCAGCTGGGCTGTGCCGTCACGGTGTTTGAACAGCGCCCCGAGATCGGCGGCGTGCTGGAGTACGGCATCCCCGAGTTTCGCCTGCCCCGTGCTCTCGTGCAAAAGTACCGTCACGTGATGTGCTCGCTTGGCGTGCGCGTCCGTCCCTCGACCACCATCGGTGGCGCGCTGCATATCGACGACCTGTTGCGCGACGGCTACGATGCGGTCTTTGTCGGTACCGGTACCTGGCGCGCCCGCAAGCTGGGTATTCCCGGCGAGTCGCGTGGTAACGTACTGTTTGGTATCGATTACCTGGTCGATCCCACGAGCGTGGCGATCGGTCAGAACGTGGCGGTTATCGGCGCCGGCAACGTGGCCATGGATGTTGCCCGCACGGCTCTGCGCTCGGGCGCTCGCAAGGTTACCGTGTATGCCCGATCGCGCCATATCTCGGCCATCGATGACGAGGTGGAGCTGACCGAGCTTGATGGTGCCGAGATCGTGCGCGGCAAGGCGATCTGCGCCATCGACGATAACGGTCCGGTGTTCGAGACGGCTATCTTTGACGAGGACGACAACGTGGTGGGCTACGAGGAAGAACTTGACCATGTGCCCGCCGACACGGTTGTGATTGCGGCCTCGCAAGTGCCTAAGGACAAGCTGGTGCTTACGACGGGCGGTCTGGAGACCGACCATCGTGGCCTTCTTTCGGTCGATGAGCACGGCATGACCACCGTGCCGGGCGTCTTTGCCGCCGGCGACGTGGTCAACGGCCCGCTCACTGTGGTCCATGCTGTAGCCGGCGCCAAGCTCGCCGTCGAAGGCATGACCAGCTACCTGGGCATCTAACCCATCCCATCCATCAGTTGCGGTGAAATACGGACTGTTTTGCCTGTCAAAAGCCTCATCTACTCCGTATTCCACCGCAACTTTTTTGTGGGCTGAGTAAAAGCCGGGGGAACGTGCACGGTCGGGTACAGCGCGGTTGCTGATACGATAGGTACGTTAGCAATTGCCGCCGAGCGGCTTAAACGAAAGGAAGCCTGTATGGAGTCATCCGCCTACCCGATGCTCTTTAGCCCGATCAAGGTCGGTACGACCGAGGTCAAGAACCGCGTCTTTATGCCGCCGGTATCTACCAACCTGGCCGATCATGGCTATGTGACCGACGACTTGGTCGATCATTACCGTGCCCGCGCCAAGGGCGGCGTGGGCCTCATCATCACCGAGGTCGTGACGGTCGAGCCTACCTATACCTATCTGCCGGGTGACATGTGCTGCTACGACGACACGTTTATCCCCGGCTGGGAAAAGCTCGCCGCGGCCGTCCACGAGTACGGCTGCAAGATCATGCCGCAGCTCTTCCACCCCGCCTACATGGCCTTTAACATTCCGGGCACGCCGCGCCTGATCGCTCCGTCCTTTGTGGGCCCGTCTTACGCCCGCGAGGCACCGCGCCCCATCACGGTCGACGAGATTCACGTGCTCACGCATCAGTTTGGCGACGCTGCCGTGCGCATGCAGAAGGCCGGCGTCGATGGCGTCGAAGTCCACGCGGCGCACGCCCACGGTATGCTCGGCGGCTTTTTGACTCCGCTCTACAACAAGCGCACCGACGAGTACGGCGGCTCGCTCGACGCCCGCATGCGCTTCCTGCTCGAAGTCATCGCCGAGATTCGCGAGCGCTGCGGCAAGGACTTTATCATCGACGTCCGCATTTCGGGCGACGAGTACACCGATGGCGGTCTGACCCTCAACGACATGATCTACGTCTCGCGTCGCCTGGAGAAGGCCGGTGTCGACATGATTCATGTGTCGGGTGGTACCACCATCAAGCGCGGCTCCGCGATTCCCGCCGCCGGTACCCAGCAGGCCTCGCACGCCGCCTGCTCGCGCGAGATCAAAAAGCACGTCAACATTCCCGTTGCCACGGTCGGCCGCATTAACGAGGCTTGGATCGCCGAGGAGCTGATTGAGGACGGTGCTGCCGATATCTGCATGATGGGTCGCGCCAATCTGTGTGATGCCGAGTTCTGCAACAAAGCCGCTGCCGGCAACGCCGACGACATCCGCCCCTGCATTGGCTGCCTGCGCTGCCTGAACGGCATCATGTTTGGCAAGCGCATCTCCTGCACCGTCAACCCGGACGTGGAGCGCGACGAGGCTGGCTACGAGCCTGCCGCCGAGGCCAAAAACGTACTCGTTGTGGGCGCCGGTCCTGCGGGCATGGAGGCAGCCTACATTGCCGCCAAGCGCGGCCACAACGTGGTGCTCGTGGATAAGCAGGACGAGCCGGGCGGCGAGATGCGCATCGCGGCCGTTCCGCCGGCAAAGCAGGAGCTCACGCGCGTGATCAAGTACCAGTATCGCCGTCTTGCTGAGGCGGGCGTGAAGTGCGTCTTTGGTACCGAGCTTTCGGCCGAGGACATTCAGCGCGACTACGCGGGTTACGAGGTTGTCCTGGCCTATGGCGCCGAACCCATCGCCCCGGCCTTTATGCAGGGCTTTAAGCAGGTCATGACGGCTGATGACCTGCTGGGCGGCAAGGCTTTCCCGGGCAAGAAGATCGTCATTGTGGGCGGCGGCACCGTCGGCTGCGAGACGGCCGATTACCTGGCCCCGTTGGTCAACGATCTGTCGCCGGCCAACCGCGATGTCACCGTCATCGAGATGACCAAGACGCTTGCCGCCAACGAGGGTGGCGCCGGTCGCGCGGTGCTCATCACGCGCATGCTCTCCAAGGGCGTTCACGTGCTGACCGAGGCCAAGGTGACTGAGATTACCGAGGACGCCATCAGTTACGAAAAGGACGGCGAAGTCCATACCATCGCCGACGCCGATACGCTGGTGCTTGCCATGGGTTACCGCCCCAACACCAAGCTGGCCGATGACCTTGCCGTTGCCGGCGTTGCCACCCACGTGCTGGGCGATGCCCAGAAGTGCGGCAACATCCGCGACGCCATCGGCGACGGCTACAAGGTCGCCTGCGAGCTGTAGGCTCTTGGCAAATAGGGGAGCGGCCGCCTTGCGGTGACTCAAGCGATAGCCAATCTAAAAAGGCGCCGCGACACATGGATCGTCGCGGCGCCTTTTGTCTGGCGGTTTGTTGGGGGTCGGTGCGCCCCGAAGGCCTTATTACAGGCCCAAGATCTCCTTGACCTTGGCGATGATGGCCTCGTCGGTGGCGTTGGCAAAGAAGTACTCCTGGAAGTGCTCACCAGCGAGGGCGCCCTTCACCAGATCCTGATCGATCTCGCCCAGGACGTCGACGAACGGACGCATGGTCACAGCGCGCACGCCGTCGAGGATCTTCTTGTTGCGCTGCTCGGGCTCAACGCGCTCGGCGGGGTAGCCGTTGCCCGAGCCAAAGCCAAAGAGCTTCTCGAAGGTGTACTCGAGGTTGAGCTCCTGGCCCCAGCCGTTCTTGAGGGCGAAGGGCATGGCGACGGCATTGCCATCGTTGACCTGGGCAAAGGTGTAGGCATCCAGCGGGTCGGCAACATGGCCGCACAGCACGCCGGGGAAGGAGTTGCAGGCGAGCATGGCGCCCTCGCCGGTGCCGCAACCGGTCACGACGTAGTCGGCAGCGCCGGAGTTGAGCAGCACGGCGGCAAGAATGCCGTTCTGCACGTAGGTGAGGGGCTTGGAGTCGGCGTCGGCATACATGCCATAGTTAAAGACGGTGTGCCCCATGGGCTCGACAACCTTCTTAAGGGCAGCCTCGATCATAGGGTTCTTGGAGTTCTGAGAATTCTCATTAATCAGAGCGATCTTCATTTGAGTTAACCTTTCAACCAAATGTTTCTTTTTTTGTTTCTGCATGCGGGCGGCGTCTATTCCAACCCGAGGTTGGTTTTGCGGGCGGTGGACGATAAGGTCTGTCGCGAGTTCCGCACGAGCCGGAAAGCACTTAATGTGCTTTCCGTGCGAGCAGGACTGTCTGAGCAGCAGACTTTATCGTCCACCGCCTCGCCCGAATGCCCTACTGCGGCTGCTTGCCGATGTAGGCCAGAATGCCGCCGTCGACGTACAGAATGTGCCCGTTGACGAAGTTCGATGCGTCGGAAGCCAGGAACACGGCGGGGCCCTTCAGGTCCTCGGGCGTGCCCCAACGGGCTGCGGGCGTCTTGGCAATGATGAACTGGTCAAACGGATGACGGCTGCCATCGGGTTGCGTCTCGCGCAGCGGTGCGGTCTGCGGGGTAGCGATGTAGCCCGGCCCAATGCCGTTGCACTGGATGTTGGCCTCGCCAAACTCGGAGCAGATGTTCTTGGTGAGCATCTTGAGTCCGCCCTTGGCGGCGGCATAGCCAGCGATGGTTTCGCGGCCCAGCTCGCTCATCATGGAGCAGATGTTGATGATCTTGCCGTGACCCTTGGCGATCATGCCCGGCAGGCAGGCCTTGGACACGATAAACGGGGCATTGAGGTCGATGTCGACGACGCGACGGAAGTCCTCGGCGCTCATGTCGAGCATCGGGGTGCGCTGGATGACGCCGGCGTTGTTGACCAGAATGTCGGGCGTGGTGCCAAAATCGGCCTCGATCTTGGCGATGAGCTCGGCGACGACGGCCTCGTCGGTGACGTCGGCAACATAGCCGTGAGCATCAAAGCCCAGCTCGCGGTAGTGCTTCTCGGCCTCGGCGACCTTGTCGGCGTGACGGGCGTTAAAGGCGATCCTGGCGCCGGCTTCGCCGAGTGCCTCGGCCATGGCCATGCCGATGCCATAGGTGGCGCCGGTCACGAGCGCAACCTTGCCGTCCAGGCGGAAGCTGTCCATAAGATCAGACATAGCAATCCTTCCAAAAGAAACGTTCATCTATATAAGTCTTGCTTTTCGTACAAGCTCAGTATATGTGAAGTAGGGTAATAAACCCTCCCATTCTCCGAAAAATAGGTGAACGTTCACTTTTAAAAGGTAAACGGTGAACTCGCACTGCTGCGCGGGCGGCTCGATTGTCCTGATCGAGGAGGGCAAGCTCGAGAGACAAGTGGGCACGGGCTGCCCGTTGGCCCCGCGCGTAGTGCTACTTTTCAAACGCGGCGCGCGCAAAGTGCCGGGTGAACAACTTACTGGCGATGCCGGCGACGTTGCCTAAGATCAGCGCCGAGATAGCGGTGGTCACGTCTGGTCACGTCAAAGCCGCCTAAGTTGTGCATGGGTGCCAGCGGCCCTTATTTCACCGCAACTGAGGGTATGGGGGATGCGATAGTATTACGTGGTGAAATTCGACAAACCGTGAGCTTCATCCGAGGGCTTTATGGAACAACATCAGCCTTATCAGAGCCTGCAAGATCAGGCATACAACACATTGCGCTCCAAGATCATCTATGCCGAGCTCAAACCCGGCACACGTCTTTCGGCGATTGGTCTGGAAAAGGAGACGGGAATCGGGCGCACGCCCATTCGCGAGTCCTTTGTACGCCTGCGCGAGCAAGAGCTGGTGGAAACGCGTCCCAAAAGCGGCACCTACGTCTCTAAGATCAGCATGGAACGCGCCGAGAACGCCTGTTTCTTGCGCGAGAAACTCGAGAGAAGTGTGCTCATTAAATGCTGCTCTGCCGCCACGCCCGAGCAAAAGCATCGGCTCGAGCAGATTCTTGCCGAGTCCGAGTCACTCGATCATCGTGAAACGCGTCGCTTTTTCGATCTGGACAACCTGTTCCATGAGACATGTTTTGAGATTGCCGGCCGCCACATGTTGTGGGATTGGATGAAGAGCGTCAACACGCATTTTGAGCGATACAACTGGTTGCGTATGGTGTCGCAGGATCTGGACTGGGAGCCGATCCGTGGGCAACATCGCCGGATTCTTGAGGCCATTAAGAAGGGCGATACCGACACGGCGAGCTACCTGGCAGAGACGCACCTGCATCTGATGCCCGAGGAGCAGGGCCCGGTTATCGCCTTGCATCCCGACTATTTCGAGCTGTCCAAAGACTCGGCCATCTAACTCGCCCCCTACATTAGTTGCGGTGAAATAGGGACTGTTTTGCGGCTTTGACGACGTAGGCAGTCCGTATTTCACCGCAAGTGCGGGGGTGCAATCGGGGCATGAAAAGGCTGCGGCGCCGCTTGGAGGAAAAGACCGGAAGCAAGGGTCCATTCCTCCAGACGGCGCCGCAGCTGTTTTGGTGGACTGGATTATGTTGAGTCGGTTGATTGACCGGGAAAGCAAAGCGGCTTGGGGGCGTGTCGCTTCCGTCACGTTCTATCAGCATACAAGACGGTTTTGGTTCTTGTTCGTGACGGAAACGGCGCGCTTCCGAGCCGCTTTAAAAGAAAGGGGGCGAGGTCTAGGACACGCCCCCTTTCACGATAGAGAGCTAAACCTAGCCGCGGACCTTCTTGACGACGTCCATGGCCTCGCGGGCGATCTGCTCGACCTTGGAAAAGTCGCCGTCGGCGAACAGGGCCGGCTTGACCATCCAGGTGCCACCACAGGCGATGATGGCGCTGGAGCTCAGGTACTCCTCGACGTTGGCAGTGTTCACGCCGCCGGTGGGCATAAAGCGATGGCCGACAAACGGAGCAGCGAGGGCCTTGATGGTGTTGAGGCCCCCATACTGAGCCGCGGGGAAGAATTTGGTGACCTTGAGGCCCAGATTCTCGGCAGCAGTGACCTCGGAGGGGGTCACGGTGCCGGGAAGGACGGGCAGGTCGATGTCGATGCAGTGCTTCACGACGTCCTCGTTGTAACCCGGCGAGACGATGAACTTGGCACCGGCGGTGCGGGCCTGCTCAACCTGCTCGACGGTCAGGACAGTGCCGGCGCCGACGCACATCTCGGGCTCGGCCTCGGCCATAGCGGCGATGCACTCGGCGGCGCAGGCAGTGCGGAAGGTGACCTCGGCGGACTTCATGCCGGCTGCCATAAGGGCATGGGCGAGCGGTGCGGCGTCTTCGACCTTGTCGAGCACGACGACCGGCACGATGCCCAGGGATTCAAGCGTGGTGTAGAACTGATCGAACATAGTGTTCCTTTCGATGTGAGGCGCGCACGGGCGCGTGATTGCCAAAGAAGATTGGCCATGAGCCGGTTCCGGATTGGTTATCGGAGGCACTGCTTGGGTCACAAGCAATTTCGGAACCGGCTACGAGGCCAGTCGTGAAGGAATGCCAGACAAAACCGGAATGGGACTAAGTGGTTCTACCTGGCCGGAGGAATCGGGGAGCGGGTCGCAGGGGTATGGGTATGGAAAGCTGCGGCCCGCGGAATGGGGACGGCTTAGCGCGCGACGCGGGTGCCACCGTCGGCGGCGGATGCCACGGCTGCGATCTCGTCTGCGGTCACCAGGTTGGAATCGCCCTTGATGGTGAGCTTGAGGATCGAGGCGGCGATGGCGTAGTTGACGGCGTCCTGCGGGGCAAAGTCGTTGATGAGGGCATGGACGAGGCCGGCGTTGAAAGCATCGCCGGCGGCAACGCCCTCGAGCACGTGCACGTCGTGAGCAGGGGAGAACCAGTGCTCGCCGCTCTCGGCGTCAAAGAGCATGCCCATCCAGATGGAGCGCTCGACGCAGGAGATGTTGCGGACGACCGAGGCGACCTTCTTGCAACCGTACTCGGCGCAGATCTGACGGGCCATCTCGACGTAGGTGTCGCGCTCCTCGATGCCGTGGGCAAGGGAGCCGGAGACGCAGGTCATACCGAGGCCGGCAGGAGCGTCCTCGTCGTTGGCAATGCAGATGTCAACGAGCGGCAGGAGTTCCTTCATGGTGGCCTGCGACTTCTCGGGCGACCACATCTTGCCGCGATAGTTCACGTCGCAAACGGTGGTGATGCCCTTGGCGCGGCAGGCGGTGAGGGCATCCTTGCAGGCGGCGGCCATCTCGTCGGAGACGGCGGGCGTCACGCCGGAGAAGTAAAAGACATCGACACCCTTGAGGATCTCGTCCCAGTCAAAGACGTCGCGCTTGGCCATGTTGATGGCAGAGTACTTGCGGTCGTAGACGCAGCCGTTGCCGCGCTGCGAGGCGCCGACCTCAAACACATAGGAACCAAGACGGTCGCCCTGGCGCACGACGCGCGAGGTATCGACGTCGTAGACCTTCAGCGAACGCAGGGCGCACTCGCCCAGACGGTTGGCCGGGACAACGGAGACGTAAGCTGCCTTGTCACCCTGGTAGGCCAGGGAAAGCGCGGTGTTGGCTTCGGCGCCGCCGTAGCGGACATCAAACTCGGTCGCCTGCTCAATGCGCAGATGGTCTTTGGGCGAGAGCCTCATCATGATCTCGCCGAAGGTAAGAACCGTTTTACCCATGGTCGCGCAGCTCCTTCTTACTCGTGCGTACACCTTTGATATGGCGTTGGCACGGAGGTGCCAAGACGGTAGGGTACATCTTTGCACCTCCGTGCCAACGCTTGCCGAAATCGGTTTACGAAATCGGTTTCGTTTCGAGTTGTAGTATACTCACCTACAGCGTTTTGCAAGCGAGATTTTTAAAAAAATGCCTAAAATGGCTCAGACTGCCGACAATTGGGAAACGGGGTGCGCTATGGCGCAGATGAGAATCAAGGACATTGCCGCCGAGGCGGGCGTGAGCCCGGCCACGGTCTCGCGCTATCTCAACAACCGTCCCGGGCAGATGACCGAGGAAACCCGCGCTCGCATCGCGGCGGTTATCGAGCGCACCGGCTATCGTCCACGTGCCGCCGCGCGCAATCTGCGCAGCTCGCGTACCAACCTCATCGGCGTGATTTTGGCCGACATCGCCAACCCGTTCTCGAGCGCCATGCTCGAAGGGCTTTCCGCCAGTGCCGCCGCGCGCGGCTGCTCGCTCATGACGGCCATTAGTGGCAACGATCCCGCCAAGGAGGCAGAGTCGCTCACCAGACTTATCGATGCCGGCGTGGACGGCCTGGTCGTCAATACCTGCGGAGGCAACGACAAGGCGATCGCCGCGGCCGCGGGGCACCTGCCCGTTGTGCTGCTCGACCGCGATGTTGCCGACGGTGGCATCGATCTGGTGACCTCCAACAACCGTGAGCTGGTCGCCGGCCTGGTAGACGCCTTGGCCTCTGCGGGCAGCGAGCGCCTGTGCCTGCTCACCGAGGCAAGCGACGACAGCCCTGTGCGTCGCGAGCGTGCCGAGGCCTTTGTCGACGAGCTTTCGCGACGCGGCCTTGCGGGTGAGGTTGTCACCTTGGCGGACGGTGGTGTCGAGGGTGTCAGTCGCCTGGACGAGACCATCCGCGGCTATGCGGGTAAAAAGCTCGGCCTCATTGCCGTCAACGGCTTGGTTTTCCTGCGCCTGACCGAGGCGCTGGCCCAGCTGGGGCCCTCGTTGCCGGCGGGTCTCAAGATTGCAACGTTTGACGACTATCCCTGGAACCACGTGCTCTTTGGCGGTGTGACCACGGCCGCGCAGGACACCCTCACCATTGCCGAGCGCGTGGTCGAGCGCCTGTCCGAGCGCATCGACGTCGTTACCACTACGGTGGGCGACGCCGCAAAGCTCGCCCCCAAGCGCATCGAGGTCCCCGGCCACATCGAACACCGCGCTTCGACCTCGCGCTAACTACTCGTTCGCAACTGCCTGTTCGCGCACGTTTTTTGAGCGCTTGATACGCTTTAACCCTGCGGAAACATTTTTCTGCGATAGTATCTGCGATATAGACCAGTCGAAACCCGCCCGAAAGAAAGGGGAGCGACATGAACCAGCAGAACATCGATTACGTACTCCGCTCCGTAGAGCAGCGTGACATCCGCTTTGTGCGTCTGTGGTTTGTCGACATTCTCGGCCGCCTCAAGAACTTTGCCATTAGCCCCGAGGACCTCGAGGTCGCTTTTGAGGAGGGTATTGGCTTTGACGGCTCCGCCATCGAGGGTTTTGCCACGCCCGAGGAAGCCGACATGCTGGCGTTCCCAGACGCTTCGACCTTCCAGATCCTGCCGTGGCGCCCGAGCCACAACGGCGTCGCCCGCGTGTTCTGCGACGTGTGTACTCCCGATCGCAAACCGTTCGCCGGCGACCCGCGCGATGCCCTGCGCCGCATGTTCCGCAAGGCCGAGAAGGCCGGCTATCTGCTCAACGTGGGCGCCGAGCTGGAGTATTACTACTTCCCCGACGAGCACACCCCCGAGCCGCTCGACAACGTGGGCTACTTCGATCTTTCGGTGAGTGATGCTGCCCGCGACCTGCGTCGCAACACGGTCCTCACGCTCGAGAAGATGTCCGTGCCCGTGGAGTACACCTTCCACGCCGCCGGTCGCTCGCAGCATGGCATGAGCCTGCGTCACGCCGAGGCCCTGAGCATGTCCGACGCTATCACCACGGCCAAACTCATCATTAAGCAGCAGGCCTACGAGAGCGGTTGCCACGCCTCCTTTATGCCCAAGCCGTTGGCGGGCGAGGACGGCAGCGCCATGTTTTTGCATCAGTCGCTGTTCGACCACGACGGCAACAACGTCTTTTGGGGCGAGGACGACGAGAAGTACCACCTCTCCGAAATCGCCAAGCACTACATGGCCGGCATCTTGGCGCACGCGCGCGAGATCAGTGCCATCACCAACCCCACGGTCAACTCGTACAAGCGCATCACCACGGGTGGCGACTCCGTGCCGCAGTACGCCACGTGGGGCCTGCGCAACCGCGCGAGTATGGTCCGCATTCCGGTCTACAAGCCCGGCAAGCCGCTGTCCACGCGCATCGAGCTGCGCAGTCCCGACCCCATGGCCAACCCGTACCTGGTCAACGCCGTCACGCTGGCGGCTGGTCTGGACGGCATCGAGCGCAAGCTGGAGCTCCCGCCCGAGGCCACGGCCGAGACGCTCAAGCTTACCGACCGTCAGATGGTCGAGGCCGGCTACGCGCCGCTGCCGCGCTCGCTCAAAGAGGCGCTCGATGTGTTTGAGGACTCGCAGATTATGAAGGATGCCCTCGGCGAGCACATTCACAGCTTCTTCCTCAAAAAGAAGCGCGACGAGTGGCATAAGTTTGAGTCTACGATCACCGAGTGGGAGATCAAGCACTACCTGGCGAACTCCTAATCGCGCTGGCTTGTTCCAGTACGATTGAGCTCATTTCTTTGGAGGCCGATATGTCCGAAAAGAGTGCCCTGTTCATGGCGCGCACGACGCGCTTCCACGAGTTTGCCCGCAGCTTGACGACTACCCTGGGTGTCGAGGTGAGCCTGGCAACCCCTGATTCGCCAACTGCGGCGCACGACTTTGACCTGCTGATCCTCGATTCCGACGGCATCCGCAGCGACCGCATCGATCAGATTGCCAAGTGGCTTGACGATCGCGGCGGTGTCCCCATGTTGGTGATCGTCGACGATGAGGCGCTCGGTACCCTGCGCCTGCCGAATCACGCGCATGCCGACTTTGTGTGCCCCACGGCGACGCCCAACGAGCTTAAGGCTCGCGCGCAGCGCCTGATGGGCGAGGAGGAGACCGTCACCGCCGACGATGTGCTCAACATCGATAACCTCGAGATTAATCTGGCTACCTACCAGGTGACACTCGATAACGAGCCCATCGACCTGACGCTGATGGAGTACTCGCTGCTGAGCTTTTTGGCGACGCATCCCAATCGCGCCTACAGCCGCGAGGTGCTGCTGCACCGCGTGTGGGGCTTTGAGTACTGCGGCGGCACGCGCACCGTCGACGTGCACATCCGACGCATCCGCTCCAAGGTGGGCCCGCAGATCGCGGCACACATCACCACCGTCCGCGGCGTGGGCTATCTGTTTAAGGACTAGCAAGTAAATAGAGGAATGTGAGGGTACCGGAGATTTCTCCAGTACCCTTTTCTCGTTTAGGGCGAAAAGAAGACCTTTCACCGATTTAAAGTGTGTCAGTAAAAACAATATCAAACGTATAGCACTATCTCACGAATATCATTTAGTTACCGTATCTCCCTACTGCACGGATGGAGGAAGAAATGCGTTATTCGAGAAAGGTGATTGTCGGATTCATAGTATTGCTTGCCGCCCTGATGTCTCCAAGGTTGGTTTTTGGAGACGACGACTTGGTTCGTGTCACACCGCAAATAGCTGTGGAGCAAGCGCAAGCTTTCTTTGATGACGTATCGGATGAGCCGGTGACCGCTTGTGACCCAGTAAAAATGGTGAATTCCGATGGGGAATCAATCGGGTATATCGTTCGCGCGAAGCGGGATGACGTTAACTATGGCTACGTCGTATTTGATTCAGAGCGATCTTGGTGGATCAGCGAATACTGCTTGGCTCCGAACGCCCCTATGCCCATTGAGAATACAAGCGATGAAATAGCCCTTCTCGCATCCCAAGATGACATCGTTGCTTTGAAATTTGACGAGCTGTCTTTTGGTATTGCAGATCTGGATAATAACGTTGTTTTAGATGAGAAGGGATGCCGGTCAACAGCGGTGTTTTCTGTGGGAAATAGCCGCAGCGGATCTCCAGGCAGGTTCGAGGATGTTTTCGTATTGCCCAAAGACCTGTATAAACAAGGATATGTCATTGACGCAAGTAAAACTATTTCAGGGATGATAACGCCTACACAATCAGAGGTTATTAAAGAAACGGGGACCTATGCTTGCGATGTGTCTGCGATGTTTGCGGTAAGCAGCCATTATGTAACGCTAAACCGGCTCAAATTGCCAGACTTATATCATGAGCTTTGGCAGTTATCGGGAACATCCGGCAAACCAAATAAGTCATTCGATCAAGCTACGGGCCTTTACTTTACCCAAGGAGAGACTCCATCTCCAAATGCTGCCCCGGCTATTAAGGAGTTCTGTGCTAGGCGCGGGAAAAGGCTTGAGACATCATTTGCCTGGTATCCATCTTGGGATTCTTTCAGGGCAACTGCAGATTCTGGAAATCTCAGTATCTTTTCTGGGACTCTCAGTTCAAGCCATGACGCTCATGCGATGGCTGTTGCGGGATATGTGGCTATGCATAATACATATTCAAATGATAAGAAATATATGCTTGTTGTCTGGGATGGTTGGTTCAATCAGCTGCGTTTTCTTCCATATGACACAACGATTTATATATCGCATGAAGGGACGTATTGTGGAGAGTGACGGCGAAGATGATAGAAAGCGCATACGTAAAACGCTGGGGCTTCTTTGCGCATTTCTTGGGATATTGGTTGTCGCGGCCTATCAACCGAGCCCCTCGGTCGTCGGTGGAAAAGATGACGAACATATTTCAGTTGAAGTACAGACGCTGTCGGATATTCATAACGGACAATTTGAGGCTCTCGTGTCAAGCGGAGGGCGGAAAGAGATTGATATCCGTAGTTACTTTAATACCGGAACTGCTTCAGGGCTGAAGGCGGGAGAGAAATGGATTCTATTCTTCGCAAGTGATGCCAATTTAGAAGAGGAAACTTTGCATCCCTACTATATGGAAAAAGTTAACTAAATCGGTGAGGAGCGAGAGGAATGATCAACAGAAGACAGCTATTCGTCTTGGCATCAGGAGCTGTTATGTTTGCTGGGGCGAGAAGGGCCAACGCTGCGCAGCTTACGAATGCGCAAAAACGATTGACGCTTGTGACCGACATGATAGTTCGGAATGAGGCTGGGGTTATTGTGTCCTCGGCGCGAAGCAAAGATGTCTTGGGTGCCGGAAATAGAAAAATGGCTGTTGGCAGCATAAACAGGAATAATGACGGTGCAGCGTCCCTGACAAGAGCGGCAACTAAGAATTTGGTGACGGTTCATAGGGAGTCAGATGATTCGCTGCCGGTGTTGGCAAAGATTGAGATTGTTGTTGAATATTCTGAAGATGGGCAAAGCATTGCAATTCGGTCAGGAAAATATTCGATAATTCAAACTGATCCGCTTGTGATGTATGCAAACGCTTGGTATGCGCTCATGCAGAAAGATAAATATGTGATGAACTACTTCACAGAAAGCGAAGCATCATATGAAACGGGGTGGGGGCCAACGCCATACGATGCGGAGAAGGATAAGTGGACGTGCGGATCGGGTATGGGCGCGACGATTACAGACTTTATTAACGATTCAACATATAGTTTTGCTATCGACTGCTATATCGAATAGACATGACGGCATAAAACGAATTGGCCTATAAGCATGTCATTACTTAAGCAAAGCTGAAATCTTGGCATCTAGTGCTCGGGACTGCCCAGCTTGGGGTACAACTCAACGTGAACAATGATGGCCCGCCACGGTGTTTGGCGGGCCTTTGGTTATTTGACGAAAGGATCGCAGCTATGAGCGAGAACGATTCCCAGCGTCCCCAGGATGTTGGCAATGCCGGCGAGACTCAGCAGCAGCCGCGCGTGCAGGTGGAGTCGACGCCTGCCGACGGCAACAACATTCCCTACGTGCAGGCCTACGATACGCAGACCGGCAAGCCGCTGGGCGGCCAACAGGTCGTGAACAAGCACACGGTGGTCAAGACCAAGACCAAAAAGCTGCCGATCTTTATTACAGCGCTTGCCGGCTGCGCATGTGGTGCCCTGCTGGTCATTGCGCTCATTATGAGCGGTACGCTCGATATCGGTGGCGGCAAGAATGCCGTGACGGCGGGCGCTTCGGGTTCGTCGACGCAAAAGATCACCATCGACTCCGAGGACACCACGCTGGCCGAGGCCGTTTCTGCCAAGGCCCTGCCCTCTGTGGTTTCCATCACCGCCACTTCGAGCGGCGGCCAGAATGGCTCGCTTTCGCAGTCTGCCGACGAGTCGGACAACTCGGGCAGCGTCGGTTCGGGCGTGGTGCTCGATACCGAGGGCCATATCCTCACCAACAACCACGTGGTCGATGGCTATGACCAGTACGTGGTGACCATGGACGACGGCACCACCTACGAGGCCGAGTTCGTGGGCAACGATGCCTCGAGCGACCTAGCCGTCATCAAGCTCAAGGACGCCGACGCCTCCAAGCTCACGCCGATCGAGATTGGTGACTCCTCCAAGCTCAACGTGGGCGAGTGGGTCATGGCGATCGGTTCGCCGTTTGGCAACGAGCAGTCTGTCTCCACCGGTATCGTCTCGGCGCTCTACCGCTCCACGGCCATGAGCTCTACCAACGGTAACACCATCTATGCCAACATGATCCAGACCGATGCCGCCATCAACCCGGGCAACTCCGGCGGCGCGCTCGTCAACGACAACGGCGAGCTGGTGGGTATCAACTCGCTCATCGAGAGTTATTCGGGCTCCAGCTCGGGCGTGGGCTTTGCTATTCCCGTTAACTACGCCAAGAACATTGCCGACCAGATCATCGACGGTAAGACGCCAGTGCACCCGTACCTGGGCGCCACGCTTTCGAGCGTCAACGCGCTCAACGCCCGCACCAACAAGCTGAGCACCGATAGCGGCGCGTACGTGGCGAGCGTCGTCGAGGACGGTCCCGCCGCCAAGGCCGGCATCCAGGAGGGCGATGTCATTACCAAGCTGGACGACGACGAGATTACAAGCGCCGACGGCCTGATCATCGCGCTGCGCAGCCATGAGGTGGGCGAGAAGGTCGAGATCACGCTCATGCGCGGCAAGGACGAGAAGAAGGTCACGGTCGAGCTGGGCTCCGACGAGGAGCTGCAGAACCAGCAGCAGAACGACAGCGCGACCGATACCGGCAACGGCGGTATTACCGACGAGCAGCTGCGCCAGTATCTGGAGGAGCTGCTGGGCCAGCAGGGCCAGGGTCAAGGCCAAGGCTATGGCCAGGGTTTCTAACGAGCCGTATTGCACATATCGAAGCCAGAGGGGACTGTCCCGCCAACGCGGGACAGTCCCTCTTTTCTTATTGATCCGTTGGGGACGTGGAAACGGATCATTTAGAGCTGATAAGAGCATGGTTTAATCGCGCGACCCACCCCAGTCTGGCGGCTGCCGATTCGGTGCGGTTTGAGACCGCTATTCGGCCCCGTTGCGACCGGTGGTACTCTAGTGTCCGTTTGAAATCGAGCGAAGGAGTACCGCTATGGAGCAATCGAGCCTGTTTGGTGACGGTGTGGATATCGATACCGAAACGCCCACGACCGCGGATGCCGCCGCACTGACCGATGCTCGTGCCCAGGCGGCAGCGCGCGCGGCCGAGCTGCGCCACGAGCTCGATTACCACGCCTACCGTTACTACATGCTTGATGCGCCCGAGATCACGGACGCCGCCTTTGACAAAATGCTCGTTGAGCTGCAGGAGATCGAGGCGGCCTATCCTGACCTGGTGACGCCCGACAGCTATACCCAGCGCGTGGGCGGCTACGTGAGCGAGCAGTTTACGCCGGTCACGCATATGGCGCGCATGTATTCCATGGACGATGCCATGGACCTGGACGAGCTCGACGCGTGGCTCCAGCGCACTGAGGATGCGCTCGGTGCCGGCAGCGTCACCTATACCTGCGAGCTCAAGATCGACGGTCTGGGCGTGGCGCTTACCTACCAAAACGGCACCTTCGTACGTGCGGCCACACGTGGCGATGGCACCACGGGCGAGGACGTATCGCTCAACGTCCGTACCATCAAGGATGTGCCCATGCACCTGTCCGAGCCGGCGCTCGCCCACATGGGCGCCGACCGCGAGCGTACCATTGAGGTGCGCGGCGAGGTCTATATGCCCAAGGGCAGCTTTGTGCGTCTGAACGACGAAGCCGATGCCGAGGGCCGCGACCCCTTCGCCAACCCGCGCAACGCCGCCGCCGGATCGTTGCGCCAGAAGGATCCCAAGGTCACGGCGCGCCGCGACCTGGCCACCTTTATCTACGCCATTGCCGATACCGATCCGCTGCACGTCCACAGCCAGCGTGAGTTCCTCGACTGGCTGCGCAGCGCCGGTTTTAGCGTCAACCCCAACGTGGCCCGCTGCGCCACGCCGGCCGAGGTCCACGAGTTCTGTGCCCAGGCCCTCGAGCATCGCGGCGACTTGGACTACGACATCGACGGCGTGGTCGTAAAGGTCGACAGCTTCCAGCAGCAGCTCGACCTGGGCTTTACTGCTCGCGCACCGCGCTGGGCCATTGCCTTTAAGTTCCCGCCCGAGGAAAAGCAGACCGTCCTACGCGAAATTCGCATCCAGGTGGGCCGCACCGGTGTGCTCACGCCGGTCGCCGAGTTCGACCCGGTGACGGTTGCCGGCTCCACCATCGCGCGCGCCACGCTGCACAACATCGACGAGATCCGTCGTAAAAACGTGCGCGAGGGCGATACCATCATCGTGCACAAGGCGGGCGACGTGATTCCCGAGGTCGTGGGCCCGGTGCTCGACAAGCGCCCGGCCGATTCGGTCGACTGGCACATGCCCGAGGTCTGCCCCGTGTGCGGCAGCCCCGTGGTTCACGAGGATGGCGAGGTGGCCTACCGCTGCGTGTCCATCGACTGCCCCGCACAGCTCAAGGAGCGCCTGCTCCACTGGGTGAGCCGCGGCTGCATGGACGTCGACGGCCTGGGCGACGAGATCGTCGACAAGATGATCGCCGCTGGCCTGATCCACGATGTCACGGACTTCTACCAGCTCACGGTCGACGACATCGCCGGCCTGGACACGGGGCGCGTGTACGCCAGCTCCAACAGCAAAAAGGGCGTTAAGAAGGGCGATCCCATTCCGGTAGGCCTTAAGACGGCCGAGAAAATCATCGCCGAGCTCAACAAGTCCAAGAGCCAGCCACTCGGGCGTGTGCTGTTTGCCCTGGGCATCCGTCATGTGGGCAAGAGCGTGGGCGAGGTCATCGCCGAGCGATTCCTATCGATCGACAAGCTCATCTTGGCGAGCGAAGAGGATATCGCCGAGTGCGAGGGCATCGGTCCCAAGATTGCGGCGAGCGTCAAGCAGTTCCTGGCCGTGCCCGAGAACCTCGCCGTGCTGGAGCGCTTGCGTCAGGCGGGCCTGTCGCTCGAGGTCGACTTGGGCGCCGCGCATGCACAAGCCGCAGCCGACGCTGGGGTGGCGGGCGAGCTTGCCGACGCACAGCCGCTTGCGGGTCTGACCTTTGTGCTCACCGGCACGCTCGTCAACCGCACACGCGACGAGGCGGGTGCGGCGCTCAAGGTGCTCGGCGCCAAGGTCTCGGGCAGTGTTTCAAAGAAGACGAGCTATCTGGTCGCCGGCCCCAAAGCGGGCTCCAAGCTCACCAAGGCCGAGCAGCTGGGTGTACCCGTACTGGATGAGGACGCACTCGAGCAGATCTTGGCTACTGGTCAGGTGCCCCAGGCGTAAGGCATCGATAGCCAAATTGAAGAACCGCCCGGAAGCACGATGCCTTCCGGGCGGTTCTTATTTTGACGGGGCAACGGGCACGGTGATCTGCGTCACGTAGGTTGCCGGATCATCGCTGATGATGTCGTCGATCAATGCGATCTCGCGCGAGGGGCCGGCGGGCGTCAGGTGGCGTTCGAGCATATAGCTGAGCAGCTGCTCGTAGCGCGGGGCTGCCTGCCCGTGCGTGCCGCGAAAGCTTATGGTCAGGCACTGCGTGGCGGGTCGCGTCTCGACGTTGCCCACGTAATCGTCGGTGTCATCGAGCAGCAGAAAGACCTCGTCGTAACCATCAAAATCACCGGTGGCAAGGCGTTCGGCGCTGATCCCGACGCCCAGGTTGCCCAAAAAGACAAAGGTCTCGTGCTGGCCCTTCTGCAGTTGACGAATCTGCCACTCCAGCGCATAGGCGTCGGTGGGGTTGACGCGTTCGTGCAGCACAGCGCAGCGAAGCTCGGGCGCGTCGATTTCGCAGATGGTGTCGAGCTGGGCGTCCAAGGCATCGTGCAACAGGGCAAGTCGGTTGTCGATCTTGCGCGACACGCGCTCCAGCTCGCGGCGCTTGCGCTCGATCAGTTCTTGCTGCTGGACCAGCTGCCGCTGCATGAGGTCCACATCGCGCGTGGTCACAAACTCACGGATTTGCGCTAATGGCAAGTCGAGAACACGCAGGTGGCTGATGGTGTTGAGCGTGGAGAGCTGCCGCGATCCGTAGTAGCGGTACCCACTCGCCGGATCGATGCGCGCCGGCTCCAGCAGGCCCATCTGCTCGTAATGACGCAGCGTACCCACACTCAGGTTAAACAGGCGCGCCACCTCGCCAATGCGGAGCAGGCCCTCGGTGCGCTCGTCGGATATGTCGGTCATGGCTCTGTTCCTTTCTGTGGCAGGCGAAACGGGACGGTCCCACCGTATTTCTTGACGTGAAAGTTCCGTGCTACGCCACCAGCTTGTCAAAAGTTCCGCGGCGGTTGAGCACGGTAAATGCAATCACGCAGATGACCGCCGACAGAATCGACCCGCACGGCGAGGCGATACCCATGGGGAACAGCGTGTCGGAATAGGCGTTCGACAGCAGCCAAGCGCCGGGCACGCGAATGAGGGCCACGGCCAGCACGTTGTGCGCAAAGCCGATGTAGCTCTTGCCGTATGCGGCGAAAAAGCCGCTAAAGCAAATGTGGATGCCGGCAAAAATCGCGTCGAAAATATAGCTGCGCATATAGCCGGTACCGGCCGCGACCACCGCGGCGTCCTTGGCAAAAAAGCCGATAAACGCTGGTGCCACCAGCCACATCAGCACCGTGACCAGGCAGCCGTACACCACCGAGATGGTCATGGCATCCTTGAGCACCTGACGCGCGCGGTCGCCCTTGCCCGCGCCGGCGTTTTGCGCCGTGAGCGCGCTGACGGTGGCACCCATGGAGCTCGGCACAATGAACAAAAAGCTGATCATCTTCTCGACCAGGCCCACGGCGGCGGCGTCGACCAGGCCGCGGTGGTTGGCGATGACGGTGATAAACATAAACGCCACCTGGATGCAGCCGTCCTGCACGGCCACGGGCACGCCGATCTTAAGAATGCTGCCGAGCACCTCGGGCTGGGGGCGCAGGTCGCTGCGCTTGAGGTGAATGTGCGTTCGACGGCTCTTGAGCCACACAAGCGCGAGGGCAACGCTAGCCGTCTGCGCGGTCACCGTGCCGAGCGCCGCACCCACGGGGCCGAGCCCCATGTGGCCGATAAACAGAAAGTCGAGCGCGATGTTAATGATGCATGCCACGCCGATCACGTACATAGGCGAGCGCGAATCGCCCAGCCCGCGAAAGATGGCCGAAAGAATGTTGTACGCGGCAATAAACGGAATGCCGACAAAGCAGATACGCAGGTAGGCGGCAGTGCCTTCGACGGCTTCGGCGGGAGTGCCAATGAGCGCCACGATCTGCGGGCAAAGCGCGAGCAGGACAGCGGCCAGTACCACCGAGACACCCATAAACAGCGTGATGGTATTGCCGATGGCGGTCTCGGCGCGGTCAAACCGGCGCGAGCCCACGGCGTGGCCGACGATGACCGTCGTTCCCATGGCCAGGCCCACGAGCGTCACGGTAATGATATAGAGCGTCTGCGCGCCATTGCCTACGGCGGTGATGCCGGCGGCGCCGCTGAACTGCCCCATCATGTACAGGTCGGCCATGCCGTAGAGCATCTGCAAAAAGTACGAGAGCATATAAGGCAGGGCAAAGACCGCGATGGTCTTAAGGACGTTGCCGCGTGTGAGGTCGTGTTCCATGGGCGGGGCACTTTCTGGCTTAGATCGTTTACGTACCAGTGTAGTGAAAACCATACAACGATTGTAGAGTCAAGGTTTGTATTGGCAGCAGGGCGAAAAAGTCACGCTCGCGTTCATTTCTAATTGAATACAGGGGCGCGTCCTGCGAGCTTGGTGCCTGCACTAGCCTTGCAGAAATCGATTTCGGAACACTTGACACCGCCGCACGGCGCGCCATAATACGTGGGTTTGCGAACAACGTTTGATGGGGGATGAACCTGCGTGCGCAATCTCAAGATTCTGTTTTCCTATCTGGGGGCATACCGCCGCGATGCCATGCTCGGCGTGCTCTTTGTGACGGCCGAGACGGCGCTCGAGCTGTTTATCCCGGTCATCATGGCAAATATCATCGATGTAGGCGTGCCCGCGGGCGACATCGACTACATGCTGTTGCAGGGCACGTATATGTTGGTATGTGCCGCATTTTCGCTGGTACTTGGCTTGGGCTATGCGCGCACGTCTGCTCGCGTCGCCTCGGGGCTGGGCGCTAACCTGCGCGAGGCCGAGTATCGCAAGATTCAGACGCTCGCTTTTGGCAATCTGGACAACTACGACGCCAGCTCGCTGGTCACTCGCATGACCACCGACATCACTGTTATTCAGAACGCTATCGGCAACGGCTTTCGCCCCATGGTGCGCGGCCCCGTGACGCTCATCGTCGGCTTGGTCTATGCGCTGGTGCTGTCGCGTCCGCTCGCTACGGTATTCGCGATCATCCTGCCGGTGCTGGCGATCGTACTGGGCGTTATCACCTACCGCGTCAGCCCGCTCTATCGCCAGTTACAGACTTCGATGGACCATCTCAACGGCGTGGTGCAGGAGGACCTCACCGCCGTGCGCGCCGTCAAGGCGTACGTGCGCGCCGAGCACGAGGAGGCCAAGTTCGACGCCGTCAATACCGAGCTTGCGCATACGGCGACGAAGACCTTTGGCAACGCTGTGCTCAACCTGCCGGTGTTTCAGCTGTCGATGTACGTGGCGGCGCTTTCCATTCTGTGGATCGGCGGGCGCATGATTCTTGCCGGCGAGCTCGGCGTGGGCTCGCTCACGGGCTTTATGAGCTATGTGCTGCTGATCATGAACTCGCTCATGATGATTTCCAACGTGTTTTTGCTGCTCACCCGCGCACTTGCCAGCGTGGAGCGCATCTCGCGGGTGCTCGACGAGCGTTCGCTTATCCAGGCGCCCGACGCTGCCACTGCCGTGCACGGGGTGGCCGACGGAAGCATCGAGTTTCGCGACGTGTCGTTTAAGTACCGCGCGGATGCTGCCGAGGATGTGCTCGAGCATATTGACCTTTGCATTGAGGCAGGCTCCACGGTGGGCATCCTCGGCGGCACGGGCTCGGGCAAGAGCTCGCTTGTGCAGCTGATTGCGCGCCTGTACGACGCCACCGAAGGCGCCGTACTCGTGGGCGGGCGCGATGTGCGCGATTACGACCTAGTTGCCCTGCGCGACGCCGTGGGTATCGTGCTGCAAAAGAACGTGCTGTTTACGGGTACCGTGCGCGAGAACCTGCAGTGGGGCAATCCGCAGGCGTCGGACGATGAGCTCCTCGCGGCCTGCCGGGCGGCATGCGTGGACGAGTTCCTGGATCGCACCGGCGGGCTGGACGGCGAGTTGGGCCAAGGCGGCGCCGGTGTTTCGGGCGGCCAGAAGCAACGCCTGTGCATTGCGCGCACGCTGCTCAAGCATCCGCGCGTGCTCATTTTTGATGACTCAACCAGCGCGGTCGATATGGCGACCGACGCTAAGATTCGCGAGCACATCGCTCGGATTCCCAATACGACCGTGCTCATCATCGCCCAGCGCATCGCGAGCGTCATGGATGCCGATCGCATTGTGGTGTTGGACGACGGTCGTGTCCACGGCGTGGGCACGCACGAGGAACTGCTGGCGGGCGACAACATCTACCAGGAGATTTATGCCTCGCAGATGGAGTTTGCGGGGGATGCGGACGTCGCAGACGGCGCAAATGCCCCGTCTTCGTCTGGCCCCAGCGGATCACTTCAAGCCACGGAAGGGGGTGAGCGCCATGCCTAAGACATCCGCTCAGGCCCGTCCCGCCAATCTGGCGCAGACGCTCCGCCGCCTGCTCTCCTACATGGGTCACGCCAAGTTCTCGCTGCTCGCAGTGGGTGTGCTTGCCTCTGTTGCGGCCATCGCAAGCCTTGCCGGTACCTACATGGTGCGCCCCATCGTCAACGGTTTGGCAACGGGCGGCGAGGAACTGCTCGCTAAGCAGGTTATCTTTACCGCTGCCATCTACGCCGCGGGCGTGCTCTCGGCTCTGGGCTACTCGCAGATTATGGTGCGCGCGGCCCAGCGCGTGGTGTCCGATATCCGCCGCGACCTGTTTGCGCACATCCAGATGCTGCCGCTCGGTTATTTCGACGGCACACGCTCGGGCGACATCATGAGTTTCTTTACCAACGATGTCGACACCGTCTCCGAGGCGCTCAACAACAGCTTTGCCAACGTGATTCAGGCGAGCATCCAGGTGGTCGGCACCACGGCCATGCTCATCATCCTCAACTGGCAGCTCACGATTATCACGCTCGTGTGCGATGCGGCCATTGTGCTGTATGCGCGCTACTCGGGCGCGCGCTCTAAGCGCTTCTTTGCCGCTCAGCAGGCATCGCTTGGCGACCTGGACGGATATATCGAAGAGATGGTCTCGGGCCAAAAGGTCATCAAGGTCTTTAATCACGAGCAGGCCAACGTGGCCGGTTTTGACGTGCGCAACCAAGAGCTGCGCCGCACCGGTGGTGCCGCGCAGGCCTACGCCAACTCGATGGTGCCCATGACCGTGGTGATTGGCTACGTCAACTATGCCATCGTCGCCGTGGCGGGCGGCATGCTCTGCATCAAGGGGCTCGCCGACGTGGGCGCGCTTGCAAGTTACCTGGTCTTTGTACGCCAGGCGGCCATGCCCATCAACCAGTTTACGCAGTTGGGTAATTTCTTACTCAACGCGCTGGCCGGTGCCGAGCGCCTGTTTGCCGCCATGGACTTTAAGCCCGAGGTGGACGAGGGCTGCGTGGAGCTGGTGCAGACGGGCGACGCTGCGTGGGCATGGAAGATTCCCGAGGGCCAGGGCGTGGGCGCGTACGGGCATCTGCATGATGTGGCTGCCGTTAATGAGTCGGGCCGTGCGGTGGCTGCCGACGGTACCGAGCTCACGTGCGGCTTGGTCCCGCTTGCCGGCGACGTGCGCTTCCATGCCGTGGACTTTTCCTACGTGCCGGGCACCCGTGTGCTCACGGACCTCAACCTGTTTGCCAAGCCGGGGCAAAAGATCGCGTTTGTGGGCTCGACGGGCGCCGGAAAGACGACCATCACCAACCTCATCAACCGCTTCTACGAGGTCGATGACGGCGAGATCACGTACGACGGCATCGACGTCAAGCACATTGCCAAGGCCAGCCTGCGCGGGTCGCTCGGCATTGTGCTGCAGGATACGCACCTGTTTAGCGGCACCATTGCGCAGAACATCCGCTTTGGCAAGCTCGACGCGACCGACGAGGAGGTGCGCGCCGCTGCCGAGGCGGCCTGCGCGGATTCGTTTATCCGCCGCCTGCCTAGAGGCTACGACACGCTGGTCACGGCCGACGGCGCCAACCTGTCGCAGGGCCAGCGCCAGCTGCTCGCCATCGCGCGCGTGGCCGTTGCCGACCCGCCGGTGCTCATCCTGGACGAGGCCACTTCGAGCATCGACACGCGCACCGAAAAGCTCATCGAGCGCGGTATGGACCGCATCATGCGCGGACGCACCACGTTTATGATCGCGCACCGCCTGTCCACCGTCCGCGACGCCGACGCCATCATGGTCCTCGAACACGGCCGCATCATCGAGCGCGGCACCCACGAAAAGCTGCTCGCCCAGCACGGCGAGTACTGGCAGCTGGCGCATGGCTTAAAAGAGTTGGATTAACCCGTTCGAGCACGATGCTTCGACCCCTTCGTGCCCCTCACCTCGCCTCAAACCATCACAACATTCGACGTTTTTGCCAAAATCGGGAAAAGCATCGAATGTTGTGATGGTTTTTCTGCCGCTCGGCCGGGTGGAATCGCTTTCTTGTGCACGAAGGTGTGCGGACCCGTGGGCAGGGGAATAAGGTTGGTTATCCGACTCCATTGGAGGGCTCATGGACCTGCCGATCGTCTTGTCCCATAAGACTGCCTGGCTGTACCACAACGTGGCGCGCCCGTCCGAGCCGCTCTCGCGAGCAAGCAGCCTATACGATGAGGACTCGCTTGCTAGCGAGGCGGAGCCGACTGCGAGCCTGCCCAAATTGGGACTCGATGCCAAGGGACTGAGGGCTTCGACAGCAGTTGGGATCGTTACCGACTATCTGGTTTCGCTTGGTATTCCACGAGAAGAGCTCGATCATATCGACACACTCGTCAACTTCGATTTTGAGCGTTCGACGCCGGCTGGGTTTAGGTGCCACGTGTTTGGGGCGCCGGTACCTCCAGGCCATCTTATCGAGGTGGCAGAGGGCCTTCTGGTGGTTGATGAGGCCATGTGCTTTGTCCAAGCGGGTTCGTGGATGAGTGAGCCCGAACAGCTGGAGTATGGTTATGAAATCTGCGCCCGATACCATTTGAATCATCTGTCGACAGACGATTATGTCGAGATGAGGCAGAGATATACCGTTGCCGACATGATTGCCTATTGCAATGAGAACCGATCTCGTCAGGGGGCCATACGCGCGGCCGCCGTGCTCAAGCGCGTGCACGATGGCGCGCGGTCGCCCATGGAGACGGCCACCGCAATCATGGTCGTAGCAAAACGTTCCCAGGGCGGGCTGGGATACGCCAAGATCGAGCTCAACCATTGGGTCGATGTTCCCAACGAGTTCAAGTATCTCGCAAAGGCCGGGTATTTCGAGATCGACGTATATGCGCCTGCGAGCGGTACGGGGATTGAATATAACGGCTCGGACCATCTTGATAAGCAGCGCAGCGCGTCGGATGCGGAGCGTATGACCGTGCTGAGCGCGCTGGGCTTTAGGATGATCGTCCTCACCGGGACTCAGTTTGCCCACCAGCTGCAATTGCACCGGGCGATGAACGCCATTGCGCTCGCTATGGGCCTTAAGTGCGACCGAAGCGAAGCGTTCCAAAAGCGTCAAAACGACCTGCGAGAATTTGTGATTCGGCACTGGGACGGCGGCCTTTAGGGGCGCTTTGGTCCTTCTGCGGGGTGCCGTGGGCAGGCAAACCATCACAACATTCGACGTTTTTTGCCAAAAGCGGGAAAAGCATCGAATGTTGTGATGGTTTGTATGTTGAGGATGGGCTTGGAAAGTCCGTTTTGCTCAAAGCAACCTGTCCTGTCGTACGGGTGTCGGCATGATTCTTCCGTGGGGTATTATGTTTTCCGAAGAATAAACGCTGCGTGAGGGGAGGGCTGCGTGGACGGGCACGTGCAACATGACGGCTTTGGCCGCGACATTAACTACCTGCGCATTGCCGTTACCGACAAGTGCAATTTCCGCTGCATCTATTGCATGCCGGCCGATGGCGTGGCGCCCCGCGCGCACGATGAGCTGCTCAGCGCCGAGGAGATCGCCCGCTTTGTGCGCTTAGTGGCGGGGGAGGGCATTCGCCGCGTGCGCCTGACGGGTGGCGAGCCGCTGGTCAGCCGCCGTATTATTCCGCTCATTCGTGATATCCGCGCGATTCCGCAGATCGAGGACATCTCGCTCACCACCAACGGCGCCCTGCTGCCCAAGCTGGCGCCGCAGCTCAAAGATGCCGGGCTTAACCGCGTCAACATCTCGCTCGACACGCTCGACCCTACGCTCTTTGGAAAGATCACGCGCCTGGGTCGACTCGAGCAGACCATGGCTGGCATCGACGCGGCGCTGGCTTGGGGCTTTGAGCCCGTTAAGGTCAACTGCGTTGTGGTGCGCCGGCTCAACCAGGATGTGGCGGCCCTTGCACGGCTCACGCTCGACCGCCCCATCCACCTGCGCTTTATCGAATACATGCCCATTGGCGACGAACACACGAGCTCGCATTGCGCTGTGGACCCGCATGCGCCCGCGCTCAATCCCGAGCTGTGGGACGCGAGCGATACCGTTCCGAGCGACGAGCTGCGGGCGCGCATCAATGCCGGGGCCGCCGCGACGGGGCTGGGCGAGCTCGAGCCGCTCGACATCAACGACGCTCCTGCCGGCGCGGGCCCTGCGCGCTATTGGCACTTTCCGGGCGCGGCGGGAACGGTCGGCTTTATTAGCGCCATGTCCAACCATTTTTGTGCGAATTGCAACCGTCTGCGCCTGACGGCCGATGGCAACGTGCGTCCGTGCCTGTTCAGCGATGCCGAGTATTCGGTGCGTGAGGCGCTGCGCCGTGGTGATGATATGCAGGTACTTTCGATTTGGCGCGATGCCGTGGCCCACAAACCGCAGGAACACGCGATAATTGAGGGCACGCAACGATTTATGTCCCAAATCGGAGGATGATCATATGGCCAAGAGCAGGTACGCCGATGCCACCAAGGCCGCTCGCAGGGCCGCGATGTCTGCCCACAAAGTCACGGCTGCGGCGAATGCTGGCAACGCCGACGCGTCCGCACAGCCGTCTGCCAGCGCTGCAGCCGAGCCCGCCCGTGACGCCCGTCGCGACGAGCTGACGCATGTGGACGCCAAGGGCGAGGTACGCATGGTCGACGTGTCCGACAAGGCCGAGACCCATCGCACCGCCATCGCCGAGGGCACCATCCTCATGCACCCCGAGACGCAAGCCATGGTGCTGCAGGATCGCGCCAAAAAAGGTGACGTGCTCGCCTGCGCGCGCGTGGCGGGCATTATGGCCATCAAACGCACGAGCGACATCATTCCCATGTGCCATCCGTTGCTCATTACCAAGAGCAAGTGCGACATTGCGCCCATCGCTCCGGCGGGGACGCCGGCCGATGACGTGCCCGAGGGCTGGGCGCCGGCGCGCGCGGACGGGCAGGTTGGTTTTCACGTACTGGTTACGGCGGGCGTGACGGGCAAGACGGGTATTGAGATGGAGGCGCTGACCGGCGCGAGCGCTGCGTGCCTAACGATCTACGACATGTGCAAGGCCGTCGATCGCGGCATGGAGATCGTCGACGTTCGCCTGCTGCACAAGGAGGGCGGCCGCTCGGGCGTGTGGGATCGTGTCGAGCGTCAGACCGCTGCTGTTGAGTCCGTGACCGCTGACGGTGCCGCACCCGCGAACGCACCTGCCGCCGTCGCGCCCGCAGCTCCCACTCCGGCCGTCCCCGCAATCGCGTTTATCGGCTACCAAAACTCGGGCAAGACCACACTCGTCGAGAAGGTTATCGCCGAGCTCACCCGCCGCGGCCTGCGCGTGGGTTCGCTCAAGCATCATGGGCATCACGGCTTTGATATCGACGTGCCCGCTAAGGACACCTGGCGCCATCACCAAGCCGGATCAAAGCACGTGGGCCTCATCTGCGCTACGCGCTGGGCGGAGTACGCCGACACGCGCGAGGAGGACGAGATGCCCGCGCGCGAGCTGCTGTCGCGCTACAACGATGTCGACGTGGTGATCATCGAGGGCTACAAGACCGAGGGCTTCGACAACATCGTCGTCGCGCGATCGGGTGTGGATCGCCTGCGCGGCAAGAGCTCGCTTGACTTGGTCGACGGTCGCACGCTGGCGCTTGCCTGCAATGAGGCCCTGGCGCGTCAGGCCTTCGACGCCGGCTTCGCGACCCGAGCCATCAACATCAACGACGCCCGAGCCATCTGCGACCTTATCCAAGATCACCTTTAGGGGCCGGCTCGCTGCGCTGCCATAACATGCCAAAAAGGGACAGGTTTATTTTGGCAGGTTTTATCTGGGCAAACGCCATTTCCACCACAAAGGGGCCAGGCACCTTTGTGGTGGATTTTGCTTTGGTAGATGCGTGGGACATGCCTTACAATCTACCAAGTAGTTCATGACGGGCGAAAAACGGAGAAAAGGGGCTTGATGCGTCCTTAATGTTTCATGCGGATAGATTGATTTGACAGACGGTGGCGAATGCCCGCCGTCCACATTCGTATGAAACAAGGAGTCTCCATGCTCGTCTCTCTTTTCTCAAAGCCTCAATCATCGCTTTCCGTGCAGGCCAAGCGCCTGGTGGCGATGCGCTTTCTCATCTACACCGGTTTTCAGACCAGCTACTTTATCGGCGTTATCGGAACACTCACCTATGCGGACGGCGCTTCGGTCATCGCGACATCGCTGGCTGTCCTGTTTATGAATGTATTTGTGATCCTGGGATCCTTTGCGGGTGGCGCGGAGCTCGACGCCTGGGGTCCGCGCCGCCATTTCTTGCTGAGCATCATCGGCGCTCTCGCAACTGGCACGGCAATCATCGCTTTTGGTAGCGCGACCGGCGTCGTCCTGCTCGGCGCGGTGTTCCTAGGCTTTACGATGGGATTCGCTCAGCCCATTGCCACGTCCTATCCGGCCTATCTCACCAATGACCCCGTCGAGCTCAAAGACATCAACTCCGCCATTGCCATGTTCTCAAACGTGAGTATCATCGTCGGACCCACGTTGGGCGGCTTTGTCGCGGCTGCTGCATCGTCACGCGCGGTGTTCGTGCTCATGATGCTCTTTACCGTGCTGGCGCTCGTTGCCGGCTGGGGCTTTAGGTCGCAGACCAGCCATGTCGCCGGGCATGCGGATGCCGATTCGGCAGAGGAAGGGGAGCGTGCGGGACAAAGCTCCAACCCCAGCACGTCCGCCCGCGCCACCTTCGCAGCCAGCATCAAGACAGTCTTCACCAACAGCGTCCTCGCGCTACTTTTCTGCATCATTTTTCTTTCGAACTTTGGCTACGGAGCCTTCGATCCGCTCGAGTCGTTTTTCTATCGCGATGTCCTACGCGTCGGCGTTGAGTGGATGGGCTGGCTCTCGTCGGCCTCGGGCGTAGGCGCGGTGCTGGGTGCCGTGCTCGCGCTCCGCTTGCCGCCGCACCTGGTCAACCTTAAAACCTTGCTCGTGGCGCTCATGTCCGTGGGCCTGGGAAGCCTGCTCTATGTGGGGACGCCGTACGTGGGCGTGGCCCTCGTCGGCCAGATCGCCCTGGGCATAGCTTGGGGCGTCGTCAACCCGCTCCACAACACCATTGTGCAAACGACGGCTCCGCTCGAGCAACTCGGTCGCGTGAACTCGGTCATGGGCTTTGGCAATATGTTTGCCGGCGTGGCCCCGCTGGCGATTGCCCCGTGGCTGGCGGCGACGTTTGGCGTGCAGCAGACGCTCATCGGAGCAGGCATGGTCGTGACGGCAGTCCCCGCGGCGTTGCTGCTGTTTGGGCGCCGGCATTTTGATCGTGCCGCAAGGCAGTAAAACCCATCACAACATTCGATGAAAATCGCGATTTTGCCGAAAAACGTCGAATGTTGTGATGGTTTGGCCCGCAAACGTCGCAACCACCACAAAGGGGCCAGGCACCTTTGTGGTGGTTTTTGCTTTGACGGGCCGCGCCTGTGCCTTGGTATACCATGTACGCCGTTCACGACCACACCCCACACCGCCGCACAACCCAGAAAGGCCCCCATGGACACCATCTTCAGCCACATCAAAGCCGTGTTCTGCGATATCGACGGTACACTGCTCACGAGCCAGCACGCGGTGTCCCCGCGCACCGTGGCGGCGATCCGCGCCCTGCGCGAGCGCGGCGTGCTCTTTGGCCTGTGCACCGGGCGCGACGCCCACGCGACCGAGGCCATGTACGAGCTCTGGGGCATCGAAGGCCTGGTGGACGTGCTGGTGGGCTGCGGTGGCGCCGAGGTCATCGACCGCGCGCACGACATCAACGAGCTGAGCTATCCGCTGCCGGGCGAGACCATCGCGCGCATCTGCAAGCACATGGCGGACCTTCCGGCAACGCCCGTCTGCCCCCGAGACGGCGTGTTCTACGTGCCCGAGAGCAACGCATGCGTCGAGCACCTGTCGCGCGTCGACGGCGTGCCCTACAAGGTGGTCGACTTTGCCGAGTTCTTGCGCGAGCCGCAGCCCAAGGTGATGTTTACCATGGCACCCGAGGTAATGCCGCGGGTGATTGAGCGGGCGTCAACGTTTGCCGATAACACTGTTAAGGCGGCGGCTCTGCAAACCACGCAGCGGCTCTACGAGTTCATGGATCCGCGCGTGTCCAAGACGCGCGGCCTGGTGCGCGTGGCGGAGCTCAACGACATGGAGCTTGCGAACATCTGCGTGTTTGGCGATGCCGATAACGACACCTGCATGGTGGCTGACGCCGGCGTGGGCGTGGCCATGGCAAATGGCAGCGACGCCACCCGTGCCGCCGCCGACTTTGTAACCGCCAGCAACGACGAAGACGGCATCGCGATCTTCATCCAGGAGCACCTGCTGTAGCACCGGGGAAGAGCACCACAAAGGGGCGGGTACGTTTGTGGTGGTTGCCTAAGCGCGGCCAAGTGTTTGGGTGGTTTTGCCTATGATGCCGAGATTCTTCTAGTTTCGTGTATATAGATATGCGAACATCATTAATTAGCGGCGCGACATCCGCGCAGATTGCTAATGAGGTAGCCTGTAATATAAGCTAGTGCTACCGCTCACCGCTAAATGCCCACCGTTCACAGCATTATTGCATTTGAGTTAAATGTTGTACAAATAATACGCTGGCGAATAAAAAAATAGCAATAGCTAAATTACCAGCAATTTAGTTTTATTTAAGGTTAATAAAAAACAATTAATTTGAGCAAATGTCAAGAGCGCTGGATTACTGCTACAATAATGTCAGAATCTAGTACATAGATGTTTAAACAAGAAGTACAATACCATTACTAAGCGCGCGCAAATATCGGTTGCGCGTCCAAGCTTGATAGGGAAAGAGCAAGATCGCGGTCTCTTGGGGAGGAGACATCGATGAAAGCGAATTCGGACAAATCTAAGCAGAGTAATAAAGCGACGCGCCGTGTACTGGCAGGCGTTTTGTGCGGAGCCTCCGTTTTGAGCCTGGTACTGTCGCTCGTCATGCCTCCGATCTCGCAGGCCATCGCCAACGATGCCCAGACGGTTTCTACCGAGGAAACTGTGATGGGGGGTCCTCAACTGAGTCTACTGATGTAGAAAACACCAACAACGGGGACGCCGAAAACCAGAATAGCAGCGATGCCGAGAATGAGGCGAACGAGGATACCGTTGCACCAGACTCGACAGCCGATGACGCGGAGGCCGAGGGCGCCGTGCAGCCTGCGGATGATGATGCTAACGACGAGGGCACGATCGCACTTGCTGCAGAGAATGGATCGACTCATGAAATCAGGAGTGGAGCTGAACTCAGCTCGAAGCTTCCTGACAAGAGCTTTCGCGATAATGAGGGCCGGGCTACTTTTACGCTTGTTAACAATATTGAATGCAACGATGAGATTAGGCTTGAACAAACTGACGATAACCCCATCAATATCACCCTTGACCTAAACGGTTGTAAGATTAAGCACTCGAGTGACAACAAGCCGTTATTCGATGTTGCTGGCGGCGCAACACTTACAATTATGGATTCCAAGCAGGAGAGTGAGAAGGTCAGCGGGGGCCAGCCGCTGACTGATCGGGGGCAGAGCCTGAATGCCGATAATTATGACAACTATGCCGCCAATTATGGCAAGAATGCCAATCTGACTTACGTTAAAGATAACGATAACGATAACATTCCATCTAATCTTACCTACTACGTGACCGAATCGTCCCCGAACGAAACAGGCACAACCGAGACACTTGTCAAACATGATGTTGAGATTAAAGGTGCCATCGTGGCGTGCGGCGGCAGCAGCGCAAATCTAAGGCTCATCAATCTGTATAACAAAAAAGGCAAGGGCGGCACGTTTAACCTTGTGAGCGGCGCGATTACGCAAAAACAGGGCAGCAGCGTTGGCAGCTTGGTCTATGCCGAGGGCGGCTCTATCGTCAACATGGGCGGCGGCTACGTGTGTGGCGCTTCTAGCTCGGGCGCGGGCGCGGGCGCGGGCATTATGGTGTCCAACGCGAGTGGCGGCGCTTCGACCCTTAATATGACCGGTGGCGTAGTTGCCGGCAACCGCGCTCCTAGTGGCGGCGGTGTGTTTGGCAACGCTTCCACGGTCACCATAGCTGGTGGCGTAATCTCCGGCAACAGCACGCTTGCTTCTGGTGCCGGTCTCGGCGGCGGCATCATGGCTTCAGGCGGTAAAGTTACCGTTTCTGGTGGCCATATCACGAATAATAGAATGGCTAAATTCTGTGGCACGGATGGCAGTGGTTGTCATGGCGGCGCTGGGCTTGCTGCCAATAACGGCGCCCATGTCACTATTTCCGGTGGCCAGATTACCGGCAACTATTCCGAGGAAGCTGGCGGCGGCGTTTACGTTACCAATCTTAATCGAGGAGATATGGCATGGCTCGACATTACGGGAGGATATATTGCCTCTAACGTGAGCTTCCGATCTGAGGGTGCTGGCATTCGAGTGGGCCAGAAGGTTGACGCGATGATTGGCGACACTCCAGACAACAACGGCACTCCAGGCAGCAAAGTTTACATCACTAACAACTGCTGCATGTCTCGTTTTGACTGGGGCGGCGGCGGCATCTTTGTTCAGGGTGATTCGAAAAACGCGGATAACGCAGGCAGGCTGTTTGTATACAACTCGTATATAAGCAGTAATACCGCTGGCGGCTATGGCGGTGGCGTTGCAGTCTGCCCGACGGGCAAGACGTTGGTAACGAACACTGAGGGCACGGCAATCTTTGGCAATTCGTCTGCTGGCAATGATACTAATTTCATAGAATACAAACGGGAAGATGGCAGTGGTAATGATGGTACGCCCCATCTTTCAGGTGGTGGTATTGCTGATACTAATAAGACTGAAGATAGAGAGGCATACAACTCACCCGATTTCCGCGAGTCCGGTCATGCCGATTTCTTCCTCGCAGCGCGGGATCACAATACGCCGGTCGCAGTGGTATCCGGCAAGATGCTTGGCGATATAGACGCCAAGTACTCGGGAAGCATTGAGCTAAAGAATCGCATCAGCATCCCCGCCAACGGTGTTGCTCAGGTAAAAAATAGCATCGGTCTGACTTCGGGTGTTAGCGCCAAGGATAAAGCGGTGACTGACTTAGTACAGGGTACTAAAGTGACAACTTTCATCACGGGCAACTATTCTTGGGACCATGGTGGCGGCATCATGTCGAATGGCGACTTGTACCTAGGCGTGCCTGAGGATACGTACGTCTATCCGAGCCTTAAGTTGAAGGCAACCAAGGCGCTGAAAAATCAGCAGACCAATCAAAACATGAAGTTCGACAAAGACAAGTTCTCCTTCTCGGTCTACCGTAAGGATTCGGATGACGCGACGGAGCCCTTTTGGAATGACAAGAAATTCAACAATGGCGGCTGCACCTTGGTCGGAACCGCCAAGAATGATGCGAACGGTAACATCACCTTTGACCTTGGCGAACAGCTTATTGATAAGACTGTTAAGGCTAACGAGATTACATACTATTTGGTCGAAAATGCTGGCAATGATCCCGGCATCACGTACGATCCCGACATCACGTACGACTCAACCGTGTACAAGATTGTGGTGACGGTTCGGGACAACCAAACGCCACTCATGAATGTGCCGAGCAGGGAAAATCCAAACTTGGACGTTACTCTTTACGTTCACAACTATACGATTACAAGCGTGAGTCTGGGAGATTCGACTAACTCGTTGGATAAGAACGAGCAAGGCTATTATTCGATTGTCGGCCCTGACGGGGAAAAGACCTTCACCAATAATTACACTCGGTACACCTCCAACGGCTCTTGGACTCCCAAGGCGACTAAGGTCGTTAAGGGTGGCGAGATGAAGGAGTTCACGCTCGAGTTTGCGGATAACACGGGCTTCAAAGAAGCCGAGACGGTTAAGACCGACCCCAACGGCGTGATTACCACTACTGCCGACGGCGACAAATCCCAGACCCTGGGCTTCGGCGAGATTAAGTACAATCTTGCCAGTCTGAAGCAGAGTGATTCTGATGTTCCGGGCCGCGGTGCTTCCAAGACCTTCACGTACTATGTGCGAGAGAAGGGCGATAGCTCGATTTTCTCGCATTACAAGTTCGATAATTCGGTCTACAAGTTCACGGTTGTTGCAACGGATAATTCCAAAAGGGACATCAGCTGTAAGGTGACCTACAGGAAGGGGACCGTTGACTCCGACGGTAACTGGGTAAACACCGATGCTACGGATCACGAACTCACCGAAACCTCCACCCCAACCTTCACCAACACCTACTCCACCTCTTTGCCCCTTTCTGGTATGTCGGGCGTCACTCTGACGTACCTTGCCGGCGCGGCGGTGCTTTGCGCTGCTGCGGCCTGGATGCACATTCGTCGCAAGGCGAATGCGAAGGGAGGTGAGCGTCGTGAATAAGAAAGTTTGCTCCTTCCCGATCTTGTTTGCGCTGCTTGCCCTCCTGATTGGCACCTGCGCGGTTGTGTTCCCCGCATCCGCGCAGGCCGCGCCGACCTCGACCGGTTCCATCACGGTGAGCGGCACCGTGGCGAGCAGCTACGACGCCTATCAGATCTTTAGCGCCAACGTCGTCGACGGCGACAGCGACGCCAAGATCGCCACCGACCTTGTCTGGGCAAGCGACGCCGTGCGCGACGCCGCGCTGCCTGTGCTGCACAGCGCCGGTATGCCCAATTCCCAGACCACCGCGCAGGAAGCTGCCGAGTGGCTCAACACCGATTCCCACCTTACGAGCGCGCTGAGCGCACAGCTCGCTCGTTCCCTCCAGAGCTCTGGCGCCGTGTCCGTGGCCCTTAACGCGGGTACGGCGGCCGAGCTGCCCTGCGGCTACTGGCTCATCGTCGCCAAAGACGACGCCATCGCCCAGGGCGAGGCCGGCACCGCGCCGATCATGGCCCTGGTCGGCGGCAGCGCCGTCACCGTCAAGCCCAAGGCCGCGACCCCCAAGGTGTCCAAGCACGTGCTGGAGGACAGCACCGCCGCCTGGCAGAAGGCCGCCGACGCCACGGTCGCCGACGACCTGTACTGGCGCCTCTCTGCCACGGTCCCGGCGGGCCTTTCCGCCTACGACACCTACGCGGTGCAGTTCGTCGACACCATGAGCGCGGGGCTCGACCCCTCCAAGGTGGCCGCGAGCATGCGCGTGTACGCGGCGGCGGGCACGGACGGCGGCTTCGACGCCGTCTCGGCCGGCAAGGACGGCCGCGCCGGCACCGAGCCCGCGAAGGGCTGGACCGACATCACGGCCCAGTGCACCACCAAGGTAGCGGCGGACGGGACCTTCACCGTGCGCACTGGCGACCTGGTCGCCGCGCTCGGCGGGGTCGACGCCTTCACCGCGGGCGGCCGCGTGGTCGCCGTGTACAACGCGCCGCTCAACAGCGCGTGCAACCACGGCATCGCGAAGGGCAACCCCAACGAGGTCTACCTGCGCTACCCGCGCTCTCCCTTTGCCGACCAGTCCGGCGATGCCGGCTTTACCCGCACGCCGAGCGATGACGCGTGCGCCTACACCTGGGATCTCGCGCTTACCAAGCGCGGCAGCGACGGCGACAAGCCGCTTGCCGGGGCGGTCCTGAGTATCACCGACGATCGCGGTCGCGCGCTGGCGGTCGACGGCACGTGGGATGCGCAAGGCAAGGCCACCGTCACCACGGGCGAGGACGGCCGCGTGACCGTCTCGGGCGTGGACTCGGGCAAGCTGGAGGTCCGCGAACTCAAGGCGCCCAAGGGCTACACCGCCTTTGAGGGCACACGCTCCGTGACGGTCAAGGCCGAGGGTCTGGACGTCGACCAGGTGGTCGCCGCCAAGCCCAAACTCACCATCACGGCCGAGTCGCCCCTGCGTGCCGACAGCGCGGACGGCTCGACGGGCAGCCTGGAGGCATCGCTCATCAACACGCCCACCGGCACACCCCCTAGCATTACCACCGGAGGCTTTATGCCCTCGACTGGCGATATGGCAATGTACGCCGCGGCCGCCGCAGCGGTCGCCGGAGCCGCGCTCATCGTGGTCGCGCTCCTGGTCAAGCGGGGAGGTGGCAGCCATAAAGAGTAGCTGGCAGCCCCACAGAGAGCGGGGCGAGACGTAGCGAAGTAGATGCTAAGACACAGACAGATGATGACCGATCGAATGAGTTACGAAGTAGAAAGCAGAGGAAAGAAGATGCACATGAACAAGAACATCGCACGCCTGGCAGTAACCGCCGGCCTCACAGCAGCGTTGAGCTTCGGCGGCGTCATGGCCCCGGTGACCATGGCGTTTGCTGATGGTGGTGCGGGCTCGACTGTGACGTTCGTGGATACTGATTATGCTACGTCGTCGACCTACAAGGGTATTCAGATCTTCAAGGCGACGGTTACCAAGACCGGCGAGAACACCACGGTAAGCGGGATTGAGTGGGCCGGTGCCGATCAGGCTGCGCAGCAGGCGATTCAGGATGCTGTTGTTAGGGCGATTAAAGTTAATGATAAGAATTACAACAGCACGAACGCTCAGGATGCAGCCGATTGGTTGAGTGTCCACGCTGAGGGTATTGGAGCCGACTCGAAGGTCGCGAGCGACAACGTCTTCAGCTTAATCGCCGCTAACCTGAAGGACAGCACGGCTTGGCGGAAGACGACCAAGGGCGACGCATCCCTTTCTGGTCTCGATGCCGGCTACTGGCTCTTCCTCACTGATACCGTCGGTAAGTCTGCTGATAAGTCGACCGATGCGTTCACTTCTCCCGTGTACGCTGTAATCGACGGCGAGAGCACGACGACCGTCAAGCCTAAGAAGAGCGTCCCCACGGTTGTGAAGAAGGTCCTTGACGACGCCGACGCCTACGCTGCCGTCACCGACATCAAGGGCTCCAACAAATGGAATGATGTCGCCGATTCCCAGATCGGCCAGGAAGTTAACTACAAGCTGACCGGCACGATCGCCAGCAACTACGCTACCTTTGGCACGTATGCTTACAAGTTCACCGACGGGCTTTCCAATGGCCTTGACTATGTCAAAGGCTCGGTTAAGGTGTACGCGCTGAACGGCGAGACTTACAGCGAGATTGAGTCGAACAATTATACCGTGACGGATGCTGATGCTAGCAACAACAACACGCTGACGGTCGAGTTCAAGACCGAAGACGGCAAGAAGGGCCTCAAGGACGTCGCGAGCGTGACCGCCGACACCAAGATCGTTGTCTTCTACAAGGCAAAGCTCAACGGCAACGCCGTGATCGGCAACGCAGCCGACGGCAACAAGCGCGGCAACCCCAACACCGTCAAGCTCGAGTACTCCAACAACCCGTATGCCGAGGACACGGGCGAGACGATCGAGGATACCGTCGCCGACTTCGCTTTCAGGCTCAACCTCAACAAGGTCGACCAGGGCACCGAGAAGGGCCTTGCGGGCGCCGTCTTCACCATCCAGTCCGCTGATGCGAACACTCAAGACCAGTATATCGCCTCGAAGGACGACCCCACCGCGGGCGTCGTCGCGGGCCAGCTCGTGACCGTTGCCGGCACCACCAGCCTTCCCGGTTACGTGAAGTTCACGTCTGGCGATAATGGCCAGATTGCCGTGAAAGGTCTCGATGAAGGCTCCTACAAGGTGACCGAGGTCCAGGCTCCCAATGAGAATTACACCAAGGCCAACCCCTTCACTTTCACCATCACCGCGACGTATGATGACGCGAGCATGAAGGTGACGGGCCTCACGGCGGCGGTTTCCAAGGCCGACGAGGGCCGCACCGACATCGCCTTCGGTAAGCTCGACGGCAATGACGGAGACAATAAGCTGACCGGTACGGATGGCACCGGCACCAACGCCGCCACCGGTGAGATCACCATCAACGTCGGCAACACCAAGTCCGTCGGCCTCCCGCTGACCGGTCTCAACGGCGTGACCTTCACTTGGATCGCTGGTGGCGCGGTGCTGTGCATCGGCGTGGCGCACCTCATCCGCAGCCGTAAGCAGGCTGAGGAGTCCGAGCAGGAGTAACGCTCACTCACCCATCCCTTTGGCAGGTGGGATGTGATGGCCATGAGACTTGCGGACACTTTTCTCGTCCATCCACGTTCTTGCTTTGCCATTCTCTTTTCGGGGCAGACTCCGCACTGGAGTTTGCCCCGTTTTTTTGGACAACGCAGCCAGCCTCCACCGTCCGATGCGGGTACGTTCGTCATCGCGTTTCTTGACTCGTATGAGGTTCGGTTTAAGGTCCGTAGGCGCACGCGCGGTGCGGACGGTGGACGGCATTTGCGCCGCAACAAGCGCAAATAAGAATGCCCGGGGTTCGGAGCCCGGGCATTTAACTAAAGCTGAAAACTAGGCCGCCCGCGCTTTCGAACACTTACGCGGGGTGCGTCGTTTCCTATTGACATTGTATCCCGAATCGCCCCGCCGATTCGGGACATTTTGAAAACGCAAATGCTGGCTTATGCACGAAAGGAATTTCGTTAATTCCGAAAATTATGTATAATTCCAATTAAAACTGGAATCAAACGAAAACGATGGAAATGAACGAAGCGCTAATCTACTTACAAGAAGCACTAGGCCTCTCCGCCAAGACCAAAACTTGGCCTGGATCTGCACGCTTGCCGCTGCATCTGCGGGCGATTGAGGTCCGCGCGGTTGACGCAAACGGTTTTTCATTTTTGCTTGCAAGTTTGCCTACTGGCGTCGGGCTTCCCGAGGCTAAGAGAGTCTATAGTCAGCTAGCCTTGCGCGCGGAGACTCCTGTTGTCGTTTCGTTTCCTGATGCCGATGCACGTCAGCGCAAAGCATTGGTCGCACAAGGGATTCCGTTTGTCTGCCCCGGTAGACAGGCTTTTCTTCCATTTATGGGCACAGCTTGCACGGAGAGGGGCGGTGCCCGGTCTCGCAATCACGCGTCCAAGATGTCACCCAACGCACAGGCTGCCGCAATCTGGGGAGCAGCCCAGGAGCCATATCGTCCCTATGACCTTTGTCGTGCGCTTGGGATCTCGGCAAGCCGTGCGAGTGAGGCCATAACCGAGCTTGTTGACAGGGGACTCGCGAGGCGCGAGCGTCGCGAGCGGCGTGTTGTCGTGTTCCCTGTTGCCGTTGATCTTCTGCTCAGTGAGCACATGGCAGAGCTCTCCTCGCCTGTCTCGAAGGTCTTTTTTGCAAGGAAGACGCCGCAGATCGACTATCTTGTTGACGCCGGGGAGACGGCGCTCGCTGCGCGTTCGATGCTCGCTGCGTCGGGTATGGAACAAAAGGCCGTCTTAAGAAGTGCATGGCGTCAACTGAGCGACCTCGAAGTCGTAGACGGGGAGTTGCCGGATAACGAAACGGCGATGATCCAAGTGTGGCGCTATGCGCCCATGTTTGCCGGCTCCTCCCGTATTGACGACATTTCGCTTGCGCTATCTTTGGCGGCAATCGACGATGAGCGAATTCAACTCGAAGTCGATCGCATGTTTGGAAAGGAATATCCATGGCAAGAAGCGCTGTAGAAGGTCTCCAAGAATTCGGGCCGTAGGCGGTGTTTCGGTCCTAGCTGCGTTGTCCGGCGCATGAGCTCGCTAATCGGCTATTATTTGTTTAGACAACCTGAGCTGTAGAGGAGTGACCGGCGATGGTGCAGGGCGCCAAACATATGAAGAGCAATAACGCTGCGGACAACGGCGGCTCAAGCCCTCAGCCCAAACCTCAACCAAAGCCCAAGCGCCGTCGCAAGCGGCTGCCGCGCTGGGCCGACCGGCTCATCACCATCGTCATCATCCTTATCGGCGTGGGCCTTATGACTTGGCCGTGGATCTTGGACCGGCTCGAGGCCTCGGGCGTGTTCAACCAGATCAGCACCGTGTCCAGCACCGTGGACGCGCTGTCTGCCGAGGAGCGCGAGCGCATCCTGCTCCAGGCGCGCTCCTATAACGAGCAACTTGCCGGCGAGGCCACCGAGCTTCCCGCCGACCAGATCGAGCCCTACGCCCAGCAGCTCATCTTTGACCGCGACCCCATGATGAGCTGGGTCGAGATCCCCTCCATCGACGTGAGCATGCCCATCTACCATGGCACGAGCGAGGAGGTCCTCATGGCGGGTGTCGGCCACTTGGAGGGCACGAGCCTGCCGGTGGGCGGCACCTCGACGCATTGCGTGCTCACCGCGCACTCGGGTATGCGCAACCTGAGCATGTTCGACGACATCCACTCGCTGGAGCCCGGCGACCTGGTGCTGCTGCACACCATGAACAAGACGCTTGCCTACAAGATGGTGGACTCCGAGGTGGTACTGCCCGAGGAGATGGAGTCGCTGACTATCGAGCCCGGCGCCGACAAGGTGACGCTCGTCACCTGCACGCCCTACGGCGTGAACGACCACCGCCTGCTGGTGCATTGCGTGCGAACCAAGTACAACAAAAAGGACGTTGACAAGCAAAAGTCGCTGGCCGGCCGCCACTGGGGCAAGCGCGAGTTTGCCGTGCTCATCGTGGTTGTGGCCATTGCGCTGTTGCTGCTGGACATCGTGATCCACGCGGTCCGCAAGCGCCGCAAGGCCAAGGCCTCGGCATAGGACATCGTTCAGAACCACCACAACGGGGACAGGCACCTTTGTGGTGGTCGGGACTTCCAAACCATCACAACATTCGATGAAAATCGCGATTTTGGCGAAAAGCGTTGAATGTTGTGATGCTTTTCGCTGCGGGCGGGACGGTTTTCGTTGTGGGCGGGACGGTTTTCGCTATGGACGTTGCGGTTTCGTTGCGGAACCGCCAGCTCGCCGCCTGCCAACCCGCCGTCCTCGTTACGTTTTCGCTGCATTTGGGTAAAGCACCTGCTCCAAGCGGCGTTGCCTTGTATACTAGAGCGGTTTATCTGTTATGCGGAAGGGAGCGCCTATGGCACTCAGCGAGAAAGACGTGCGCGGCATCGCCGAGTACGCAAAGATCGCACTGACCGATGACCAGCTCACCCAGATGACGTCCTACATGAACGACGCCGTCCAGATGCTCGAGCCCGTCTTGCAATATGACTTGCCCGACGTGGAGCCCACGTTCCATCCTATCGGAAGCCTGTCTAACGTGATGGGCGATGACCTGCGCGAGCCCGAGCGCGACCTGCCGCTCGACGTCGCGCTCGAAAACGCCGGCAGCGCGCGCGAGCGTTACTTCCGCGTGCCGTCCATTTTGGGAGAGGGGGAGAGCGAGTAATGGCGCAGAGCTTCGATTCCCTTACCGCCGCCCAGATCGCTGCGGGCGTTGCCGCTGGCGACTTTACCGCTACCGAGGTGGCCCAGGCCTCCCTTGCCGCCATCGAGGCGCGCGAGGGCGGGGTCCAGGCATTCCTGCAGGTGGCGCCCGAGCTTGCGCTCGAGGCCGCCGCGCGCGTGGATGCCGACCGTGCCGCAGGCAAGCCGCTGCCCCCGCTTGCGGGCGTGCCGCTGGCCATCAAGGACAACATGAACCTCGTGGGCACGCGCACCACCTGCGCTTCCCGCATGCTCGGGGACTACCAGAGCGTCTACACCGCCACCTGCGTCCAGCGCATGCTCGACGCCGGCTGCCTGCCCATGGGCAAGGCCAACATGGATGAGTTTGCCTTTGGCAGCTCCACCGAGAGCTCGGCCTTTCACCGCACCAACAACCCCTGGGATACCGAGCGCGTGCCCGGCGGCTCCTCGGGCGGCTCCGCTGCCGCCGTCGCCGCGGGCGAGGTCGCGCTCTCGCTGGGCTCGGATACCGGCGGCTCCATTCGCCAGCCGGCGTCGCTGTGCGGCGTGGTGGGCTTTAAGCCCACGTATGGCGCCGTGAGCCGTTACGGCGTGGTCGCCTTTGGCTCGTCGCTCGACCAAGTGGGTCCCTTTGGCCGCACGGTCGAGGACGTCGCGCTGGCCATGAACGCGCTTACCGGCGCGGGCCACGATCCGTACGACTGCACCAGCCAGGATTGCGCCGTCGACTTTACCGAGCACCTCAACGACAGCATCGAGGGCAAGCGCGTGGGCATCATCCCCGCGTTTATGGAGGCCGAGGGCCTGACGCCCGAGGTCAAGGCCGCCGTTCAGCGCGCCGCCCAGGAGCTGCAGAACCAGGGTGCCGAGCTCGTGGAGGTCGACCTGCCGCACCTGGATGCCGCCATCGCCGCCTACTACGTCATCGGCCCGGCCGAGGCGTTCTCCAACCTGGCACGTTTCGACGGCATTCGCTACGGCTATCAGGAGGAGGGCTGCGCCAACCTGTCCGACCAGAGCTCGCTTTCGCGTGCCCACGGTTTTGGCGCCGAGGCCAAGCGCCGTCAGATGCTCGGCGCCTACCTGCTGAGCTCGGGCGTGTACGACAAGTACTACTACGCTGCGCAAAAGGCCCGCACGCTCATCACGCGGGACTACGATGCCGCGTATGCCAAGGTGGACACCATCCTCATGCCCGCCTCGCCGCGCACGGCCTTTAAGTTTGGCGAGATCAGCGACCCCACGCAGATGTACCTCTCCGATCTGTACACCATTTCGCTCAACATCTGCGGCAACGGCGGTATCTCGGTGCCGCTGGGCCTGGGCGAGGATACTCATCTGCCCGTTTCTGCCCAGCTGGTGGGTCCGGCCTTTAAGGACCGTCAACTGCTCACGTTTGCCCGCGCCCTGGAGCGCGGCTTTGCCGATGCCGCCACGGGTGCGCCCGCGCTTTCCGTCGCGCCCGATTTTGCCGGGAAGGGAGGCGAGCTGTAATGAAGGAGCTTTCCGAGGTCCTGCAGGATTGGGAGGCCGTGATCGGCCTGGAGATCCATACCGAGCTCACCGCACTCGATACCAAGATGTTCTGCAACTGCAAGCTCAGCCACGATGACGAGCCCAACGCCAACGTGTGCCCGGTGTGCCTGGGCCTGCCCGGCGCCCTGCCGGTGCCCAACAAGCGCGCCATCGAGAGCATCGTCAAGGCCGGTCTCGCCACCAACTGCGAGATTCAGCGCCACTCGATGTTCTACCGCAAGCACTACTTCTATCCCGATATGGCCAAGAACTTCCAGACTACGCAGGGTCCGGTCGCCTTTGCCATGTACGGTCACCTCGATCTGGATGTGACCGGTCGCGGTGCCGCCGAGCGCCCCGATTGCGCGTTTGGCGAGGCCGAGGCCCAGAGTCTGGCGAGCGCTTCGGCCAACGCCGAGGGCTTGTCCACGTCCATGACGTCGACCATGCGCGAGGGCAACCAGCGTGCCGGCCATCTGGCCAGCTACGATGCGTCCAACCTGCAGATGCCCGAGCGCCGCGAGGACGGTTCCTACACGGTGCCCATTCGCATCCTGCGCATCCACATGGAGGAGGACGCCGCCAAGATGGTGCACGTGGGCGGCGCCGAGGGCCGCATTACCGCCGCGGCCGAGTCGCTCGTCGACTACAACCGCTGCGGCACGCCTTTGATTGAGCTCGTGACTGAGCCCGATCTGCGCACGCCCGAGGAGGCTCGCCTGTTTATGGAGAAGCTCCGTCGCATCTTTGTGACGCTGGGCATTTCGGACTGCTCCATGGAGAAGGGTTCCATGCGCTGCGACGGCAACGTTTCGCTGCGTCGCCGCGGCGAGACCAAGCTGGGCACCAAGACCGAGCTCAAGAACCTCAACTCATTTAAGAGCCTGCATGACGGCCTTGCCTACGAGATCTGCCGTCAGGCTGAGGTGCTCGAGGAGGGCGGCATTATCTATCAGGAGACCCGCCACTGGGAGCCCAGTCGCAAGCGCACCGTTGTCATGCGTGTCAAGGAGACGGCCGACGACTATCGTCTGTTCCCCGATCCCGACCTGGCACCGTTCGATCTGGACGACGAGTTCATCGACCGCTGCCGTGGCGAGATCCCCGAGCTGCCCGATGCCAAGCGCGCCCGCTTTGAGGCCGACTTTGGCATTAAGGCGGCCGACGCCGAGCAGATCGCCGGCGACCCGGAGTTTGCCGAGTTCTTTGAGGCGGCCGCTGCCGGTATGGCTGGCAAGGAGGCCCAGACGGTTGCAAACTTGCTGGTCAACGAGATGATCGCCTACCTTAAGAGCGCAGGCGTGTCGCTCGCCGAGTCCGGCATCGCGCCGGCTCAGGTAGCAGCGCTGGCCAAGCTGCTGGTGACCGATGCCATCAGCTCCAACCAGGCGCACGAGGTCTTTGAGGCCATGGCCCAGACCGGCGACGACCCCAACAAGATCGTCGACGAGCGCGGTATGCGTCAGGTGAGCGATGCCGGCGCGCTGCAGCCCATCGTGGACGAGGTGCTGGCAAACTGTGCCGAGCAGGCACAGCAGTATCGCGACGGCAACCAGAAGGTTATCGGCTTTTTGGTGGGCCAGTGCATGAAGGCAAGCCGCGGTAAGGGCAACCCGAAGCTCTTCAACGAGTTGCTGAGAAAGGCGCTCTCGTAAGCGGGAACCCGGGAGCCCCGGCAGGGCGGGTGCTTCCTCAAAATTTCAAACAGTCCTGCGCAAGACGAAGGCCACATTAAGTGGCCTTCTTTGCGTGCGGAACTCATTTTGAGCAAGCACCCGCCCTGCCGGGGCTCCCGGGTTCTGCAACGACTCGGCCGTTCGGGTCAGGCGGGCTGAATGAAATTGAGTGAATGGGCGCGCCGTTGGCGCGCCCATTTTTGTAAATGTGACAAAGGGACAGTCCCTTTGTCACATTGCGTGTGGAACTCATGGGGCTGTCCCTTTGCCGTCTTTTTATTGATGTTGGGAGCGCCAAGCGGTGGGGGTGGTGCCGGTGTGTTGCTTGAAGGCTTGGGCGAAGGCGGCCTGCTGAGGGTAGCCTAGACGCTCTGCGACCTGCGCTATCGTGAGCGAGCTATCGGCCAAAAGGTCCTGTGCTCGCTCCATACGGCGTCTGCGAATGTAGGCACCCAGGGACTCGCCGGTTTGGGCCTTAAAGGTGGCGCATAGCTTGGAGCGGCTTGTGTAGAGCCTCTCGGCTACCTCGTTGATACCCACACGTCTGCCTTTGTCGAGCGCGCGCTCAATCATTGCCGTTGCTTCTTCGGCAATGGTTATGCTGGCGCGTGTGTCTGCCGCCCGCCGCGCCTGCTTGTGGGCCGCGCGCGAACAGGCGAGCTCCGCGACCATGGTCTCCACGATGCCTTGCATATAGACGTGTCCGCCTACGGTGCGGGCGCGGTCCTCGTTAATCCGGCGCAGCGTGTGGCAGATGGCAGACGTCGCCTCCTCGTGCCACGACTCGGCAAACGCTTCAAAGACTCCTACGAACTCAGTGGGATACCGATGCTCCAGCTCGTCAAAATACCCGGGCAAAAAGAGCACCGAGCGCGAGTGATAAAGCTGCCCTGCAAACAGCGGACTTAGCTCCTCGCCGCAGCTATCTTGGATAAAGCTGCACACCGCGCTGTTCGGCCACGGTCCATGCAGGGGTTTAAGGTTCGCAGGCGTTATGCCGGCTTCGGGCATGCACATGAGCGTGGGCGCGCTGACCTCGCTCACGCACGCGTACGGTTCGGGTGTGTATTCGGCCAGGTACATATCGTGCGTCGGGGTAATGTAATGCTCCATGACGATGCAGGCAGGGGAGAGGGGCATGATCCATGCGCGTCCGTGCGCCCGATCGTTTGCCACCTCGCCGGTAAAGACGGCGCCCTTGCCGGTAAGCTCCAGGCCAAACTGCTCAAACTGCGGTGCATAGAGCTCGGTTATGTCGGTCGCTGCCCGCCGTATTTGCAAAAGCGTCCCTTTCCTTTGCAGAAACGTCCACGCCTGGCTCGATTGTGAGCCATGGCTAACACATCAATGATAAGTTCATTACGGTTAACTCTCAAGCCGTTAGAAAGGAATCTCATGGCAAAGGGATCAAAAAAGGAAGGCGGCGGTATCGGCGAGCTGCTTGCATATGCCGGCGACCGTAAATTCCTAACGTATTTGGGCATGGCCCTCTCGGCGTTCTCGCAGCTGTTGAGCTTTGGCCCGTACGTGTGCATCTGGCTTGTTGCGCGAGACCTGATCGCTGTGGCGCCTAACTGGAGCGAGGCCGCCGACATCGCGATGTATGGTTGGTGGGCTGTGGGTTTTGCCCTGGCAAGCATCGTGGTCTATTTCGTGGGACTCATGTGCACGCACCTGTCCGCGTTTCGCTGCGCATCCAATATCCGCAAGGCTACGAGCGAGCATCTGCTTAAGCTGCCGCTCGGCTACTTTGACACGCACGCCACCGGTGAGCTGCGCCGTATCGTAGACGGATGCGCCGCCTCCACCGAAACGCTGCTCGCGCACATGCTGCCCGATATCGCCGGCGCCACTGCCATGGTCGCGGGCCTGCTTGTGCTGCTATTTGCCCTCGATTGGCGTTTGGGCGCGGCATGCTTAATCTCGGTCGTCGTTTCGTTTTGCGCCATGGCCACCATGATGAGCGGCAAGGGCGCCGAGTTTATGAAGGCCTACATGGGCGCGCTGGTCAAGATGAACAAGACCGGCACCGAATACGTGCGCGGCATCCCCGTGGTCAAGGTGTTCCAGCAGACGGTCTACTCCTTTAAGGCGTTTCACGATGCGATCGCCGAATACGCCGACATGGCGCAAAGCTATGCGGGTACGTTCTGCCGAGGCCCGCAGGTGCTCAACCTTACCGCGCTCAATGGCCTCGTGGCATTTCTTTTGCCCGTGGCGTTGCTGTTGGCGCCGGGCGAGACGGACTTCGCGCACTTTATGGTCAACTTCACGTTTTACGCGATATTTTCGGCCGTGGTACCGACGGCCATGACCAAGCTCATGTTTGTGGGCGAGGCCTCTCAGATGAGTGCCGATTCGCTGGCTCGCATTCGAAGCGTCATGGATTCCAAGCAGCTCTCCGTGCCCACGCAACCCAAGCACCCTGCCGGCGGCGACGTGCGATTTGAGGACGTGAGCTTTACGTACGAGGGTGCCGAAGCACCTGCCGTTAGCCATGTAAGTTTCAGCGTTCCCGCTGGTAGTGCCCTTGCGCTTGTGGGTCCTTCGGGCGGCGGCAAGTCAACCTGCGCAAGCCTGATTCCTCGTTTTTGGGATGTTTCCTCGGGTCGAGTGCTCGTAGGTGGTGTGGACGTTCGCGATATGGATCCGCACGAGCTTATGGACCAGGTCGCCTTCGTGTTCCAGACCAACCAGCTGTTCCGGCAAACACTTGCCGATAACGTGCGCGCTTCCAAGCCTACGGCCACTGACGACGAAGTGCGTGCGGCCCTCTCCGCAGCTCAGTGCGACGACATTGTGGCCAAGCTTCCACAGGGCATCAATACCATGCTCGGTGCCGGCGGAGCATATCTTTCGGGCGGCGAGGTCCAGCGCGTGGCACTTGCCCGCGCGATCCTTAAAGACGCGCCCATCGTGGTGCTCGATGAGGCCACGGCGTTTGCCGACCCCGAGAACGAGGCACTCATCCAGCGCGCCTTTAGCAAGCTGGCGGCGGGTCGTACGGTCATTATGATCGCGCACCGACTCTCGACTGTAGTGGGCGCAGATCAAATCGTGGTGCTCAACCAGGGTAGCGTGCAGGAGACTGGCACCCATGCCGAGTTGCTGTCCCAAGAGGGTCTGTATGCCAAGATGTGGGCCGAATACGAACAGGCCGCGAGCTGGAAGATCACTGCTGCCGCGGATGCCGCCGTCACGAAGGGAGGCGAGGCCTAAATGTTCGCCTCATTCCAAAAGAAGTATTTCCTATCCGATAAAGGCGTCGCCGGCGTAAAACGCGGCATTTTCTGGACCGCGCTCACCAATCTCATTACCATGGCCGGCATGGGCTTATTGTTCCTGGTCATGGCCGGTTTTGTCGAACATCTCGCCACCGGTGCCGACCTGCCGGATGCCCTGCCGATTGTGGGCGGCCTCCTGGTCTTTTTCGTGTTGCTCTTTGCCTCTAACTGGCAGCAGTATTACTACACCTACTGCATCTTTTACGAGGAGTGCGGCAAGCAGCGTATGGAGATTGCCGAGCGCTTGCGCAAGCTGCCGCTGTCGTTTTTTGGCCGTCGTGATCTGGCCGATTTAACCGAGACCATCATGGGCGACGTCCAGGCCATGGAGCACGCCTACAGCCACGTGCTGGGAGAGCTTTGGGGTGCCATCATCGCAAGCGCCATTGTGTTCGTGGCGTCGCTGTTCTTTTGCTGGCAGCTGGCGATCGCGGCGTTTTGGAGCGTGCCCGTGGCCTTTGCCGTGCTGTATCTGACACGCGGCCCCATGACCCCGGTGTTCGACCATGTGCGCGCCGAGAAGGTCAAGGTTACCGAGGCGATCCAGGAGACGCTCGACTGCGTGCGCGAGATCCGCGCCACCAACCAGGAGGCTCATTATCTTGAGGGGCTCAACGCCGTGATCGATGCCGAGGAGCGCGAGACCACCAAAGGCGAGCTCGCCAATGGGCTTTTGGTCAACTCCGCCTTTGCCATCCTGCGCCTGGGGATTGCCACCACGTTGGTCACGGGCGCTGCGATGGTCGCCTCCGGCCAGGTCGACTTTTTGGTGATGTTTGCCTTCCTGCTTATGGTGAGCCGCATCTATGCGCCCTTTGATCAGGCGCTGATGCTGATGTCCGAGCTGTTTGCCGCCGAGTCGTCGGCCAAGCGCATGCGTTCCATCATGGAAGAGCCCGTGGCGCGGGGCAGCGAGCAGTTTGAGCCCGTAGGCCACGATGTGGTGTTCAATCACGTGGCATTTGGCTATGGTGCGGGCGAGGACGGCCGCGCCGGCGAGAAAGTTCTTACCGATGTGAGCTTTACCGCCAAGGAAGGCGAGGTCACGGCACTGGTCGGTCCTTCGGGCTCCGGTAAGTCTACGGTGAGCCGCCTGGCCGCGCGCTTTTGGGATGCCACCGCGGGCACGGTCACCGTGGGCGGCGTGGATGTTGCGAGCGTGGATCCCGAGGTGCTGCTGCGCGACTACGCCATTGTGTTCCAAGACGTGCTGCTCTTTGACGACACGGTGATGGGAAACATCCGCCTCGGGCGTCGTGGCGCCACCGATGAGCAAGTGCTTGCGGCTGCGCGCGCCGCCAACTGCGACGAGTTTGTGAGCCGCATGCCGCAGGGCTACAACACCATGATCGGCGAGAACGGCTCCAAGCTGTCCGGCGGCGAGCGCCAGCGCATCTCCATCGCCCGTGCGCTGCTCAAAGACGCGCCTATCGTGCTGTTGGACGAGGCGACGGCGAGCTTGGATGTGGAGAACGAGACCGTGGTTCAGCAGGCGCTCTCCCGTCTGCTTGCAGGTAAGACGGTTATCGTTATTGCCCACCGTATGCGTACGGTGGAAAATGCCGACAAAATCGTTGTACTCAAGGATGGTGTGGTTGCCGAGCAGGGCACTCCGGCGCAGCTCAAGGCGGCAGGTGGAGAATTCGCCCGCATGGTTGCGCTGCAAAAGGAAGCAGCTACCTGGCAGTTGTAAGAAGGGACAAAGGGACAGTCCCTTTGTCACATTGACAATCGGTTACTCCGCATCGTTAATTTTCAAAAGGTTAGCCATGGCTGACCTAGATAGTTAGATAGAATTAAGGTATTTCAAAAGCGTGCTCGAGCTGACTGATGAACTCGGGTGCTAAGGCACCATGCCGCGCCCCATGCGGCAAAAGGGAGAAGTAACATGAAGAAGTCGACGTTTAACACCCTGCTTGTTGGTGGCGGTTTTCTGCTTGGTACGGCTGGCATCAAGCTGCTCACCAGCGCTCCGGTAAAGAACGCCTGCGTGCAGGGTATCGCGTGCGGCATGCGCATCAAGAACGGCTACCAGGACATGGTCGAGCAGGCCAAGGCTAATGTCGACGACATGGTTGCCGAGGCGGCCTACATCACCCAGAGCGAGGCCGCTGCTGACGAGGCAGCCGAGTAACGCTCCCAGGCACAAACTATGAGATTCTCGATTATCAGCGAGATCCCCGGCAGGACCCGTCTTCAATTGGCGGGTCCTGTGCCAGAGAGCGATCTCGATGCACTTCTTAAGCTCAGCGGCGATATCGACGGCGTGCACAAGGTGCGCGTATATGGCCGTATTGGCCAGATGGCGCTCGAATACGACGAGCCACGTCGCGCGAGCGTGCTCGACGCCTTGGGCGCACTCGATGCTCAAGCTATCGCCGATGCCAAGTCGGGCTATGTGATGCAGCTTGAGCCGCGCAAGCACAAACTCGTTATGGACCTGGCGACACTCGTCGGCGCCCACTACGCGCGCCGCTGGTTCTTGCCGACGCCTCTGCGTGCGGTGTTTGTCGTGGCCGGTTACATGGCATTTTTGCGCGCTGCCCTTCATGAGCTGGCGCAGCCGCGCCTGACCGTTCCCGTGCTCGACGCTTCGGCCATCGGCATTTCGTTCGTCAAGCGTGATGTCGACACCGCGGGCCAGACAATGTTCCTGCTCAACGTGGGCGAGCTGCTCGAGGACTACACCCGCGCCATGAGCGAAAACGAGCTCATCAACTCGCTGCTCGATGTACCCGACAAGGCGCAAAAGGTCGTCGGCGATACCGAGGTAAGCGTTGCTGCGACCGAGCTCGAGCCCGGCGATCTGGTCGCCGTGCGCACTGGCATGTCCATTTGCATCGACGGTGTCGTCGAGCAGGGGAGCGCTATGGTCAACCAGGCGACCCTGACCGGCGAGCCGCTTGCCGTTGAGCGCAGCGTGGGCGACGACGTGTTCGCCGGTACCGTCGTGGAAGACGGCAGCATCTTGGTGCGCGTGCGCGCCAACACGGCGCAGACCAAACTGCGCTCGATCGTCTCGCTCGTGCAGACGGCCGACTCGCTCAAATCCGAGGGCCAGTCGCATATGGAGGACCTCGCCAACAAGATCGTCCCGTGGAACTTCCTACTCGCGGGCCTGGTTGCGCTCACCACGCGCAGCCTTATCAAGACCTCGGCGGCGCTGATGGTCGACTACTCGTGCGCACTCAAGCTCACGGGTTCCGTCGCCGTCATGACCGCCATGAGCGATGCCGCCAAGATGGGCGTCATGGTCAAGGGCGCGAAGTACTTTGAGTCGTTTGCCAAGGCTGACACCATCGTGTTTGATAAGACCGGCACGCTTACCGAGGCGCAGCCGCGCCTGGCTTGCGTGCTGACGACAGATGGCTGGAGCAAGGACGAGGTCCTGCGCCTTTCCGCTTGCTTGGAGGAGCATTTCCCGCATCCGGTGGCGCGTGCCGTGGTCAACGCCGCCCTCGAGCGCGGGCTCGAGCACCGCGAGCGCCATGCCGCGGTCGAGTACATCGTGGCGCACGGCATCGCTTCGTCCATCGAGGGGCGTCGCGCCATTATCGGTTCGGCGCACTTTGTATTTGAGGACGAGGGTGCGCAGCTCGAGTCCGACATCAAGGAGCAAATCGAGCTCCAGATGCAAGGCCTGTCGCCGCTGTATCTGGCGGTCGACGGCAAGGTCGTCGGCGTGCTCGGCATCGAGGATCCGCTCAAGCCCGGCGTCCGTGAGGCCATCGCCGACCTACATGCGCTGGGCGTCAAGCATGTCGTTATGCTCACGGGCGATTCGGAGCGCACGGCCGAGCGCATTGCGCGCGAGGCGGGTGTCGACGAGTTTAAGGCCGAGCTGCTGCCCGAGGACAAGTACGCCTATGTGGAGCGCATTAAGGGTGAGGGGCGCCACGTTGCCATGGTGGGCGACGGCGTCAACGATTCGCCGGCACTCGGTTTGGCCGACGTGGGGCTGGCAATGGGTGGCGGAAGCGACATCGCCAAGGAGGTCGCCGATATCATCCTGACCGATACGGATCTGGCCGCAATCGTGCGCCTGCGCCGCATGAGCCAGGGCCTCGTTGATCGTCTGACGAGCTCCTATTCTAAGGTGATGCTCACCAACTCAGCGCTCCTGGCGCTGGGCATTACCGGCGCGATTACCCCGCAGGCGTCGTCGCTGCTGCACAACGGCTCGACGATTGCCTACAGTCTGAGCAACGCGAAGGCTTACCTGCGTTAGCAGACGTGTTCGCCCACGTTATCTGGCCTGCGCCCAGACGGCATCGGTGTCGTCCGAGCGCAGGCCTTTTGCGTTTGACCATGTGCTAGCTTCTCTATATAGTGTTGCTAGCAGGGCTAGCAATTGAAGGGAGCGGGATCGACGTGGGTGCTGTTAGCGGCATGGCGCAGGTGAACGTTCGCGTAGATCGCCAGGTCAAGAACCGTGCCGAGGAGGTGCTGCGGCTTTCGGGCGGGTCACTGCCCGAGCTCATCAAAAAGGTGGTGGCTAAGGTCGCGCAGGGTGGCGGGCAGTGCGAGGAAGTGCTTGCGGCCGTCGACGACCGGCAGCAGTCCGTCGCGCCCGATACACCGTTTGCCGCGTCGTGGGCGGCGGCGGATCAGCTTTACGCGGACCTGGGCATCGCGACGTCGCCCGTATCCGACGATCGCGATTGGGACGCAATCTATCCCGAAGCTATGGACGAGCGCTATCGCCAAAAGGGGATGATCCTGTGAGCGGGGCTCCCCTCAAAATAATGGTGGATGCCAACGTATGGGTTGATTCGTTTTGCGTCGACCATGCCGAGTCGCTTGCCGCACGTGCGTTTATTGGGCAGGCGACGGAGGCGGGGGCATTGCTGTTCTTTCCGGTGCATATCGCTAAGGACGTGCTGTACGTTGTCCAACACGAGCTGAAGCGTAGCGTTCTTGCCAGCGGGGGAGCGATCGACGAGGCGTTTGCCCGTGCAATTGGCGATGCGGCGCTGGCGTTTGTTCGGAACATGACCGAAAACGCCACGGCCGTGGGCGCAGATGCGTCGGACCTTTGGCTGGCCGACAAATACTTAGCGCTCCATCGCGATTACGAAGACAACTTGGTGCTCGCCGCGTGCAAGCGCGCGCAGGTCGATTACTTGGTAACTAACGATCGCAAGCTGCTCGAACATGCCGATCTTGCAGCAAAGACCCCGCGCCAAATGATGCCGATTCTGGCTTTGGCCGAACGCGGCGGCGCGGCTATCGGTTGACGCGAACTGTTTGCGGGCCTCTTGGACGACGATGCGCCAAGGGACCCGCGTCTGCTATTTACAAAAGCTCGGCCTTAATGGCGGGACTTTCTGCGAGCTGCTCGGCTGCCTTTTCGTCGGAGCTGTCGAGTGCTGCCAGGCTGCGGTAGACCCACTCGTTGACCTGGGTGTTCTTGACGCCTGCGGTCTGCATGAGGGCACCTACCTCGCGGATTGCTGCGAGCAGATCGGCTTTGGGACCCGCGAGCTCGACCTCGATACCGCGGTAGGCGGTCACGCCACGGTTCTCGCTCACGTGGTCGATAAAGCCCTCGACGGTCTCAAGCTGCTGGGCAAGAGCTGCATCATCGGCAGCGTCCAGCGCGACGAGTGCGTTCGATACCGTGAGGGCGGGGTGTCCGCAGGGGACAAAGCCTTCGATGACATCCATGGCTTCGGTAATGGTTGAGCCCAGGCCTGCGAGGGCATTGACGAGTTGCTGCTTGGTATCCATAACGGTCCTTTCGACGGGGCAATTTTGCTTGGCGAAAATATACGTGACGCGATCGGTAACAAAAGTGCGAAGTGCGGCGCACATTGGGGTCTTCACAGCTCGTGCATAGAACAGCTGTCCGCTTTCAGAACGTGGTAAGATAACACTCCACAAGCGGGGCTCGCCCCGTATGTTCCTTGAAAAGTCGACGGTTATCGGGTGTTTGCAGGCCCGATACCATCCAGACTTTCCCAACATTCGGGGGCGACTGGTTTCGACACGATAGCTCTGAGAGAGGAAGCAAGCCGAGGTCTCCTCGCCTCGTTAAACAGGGGTACCGTCAAATTGAATTGACAACAACTCTTCTTTTGAGCCTATGGCTCTCGCTGCTTAATTTATAGCGGCGCGTCAACCCGGTGATTTCCCCGACACCGGTGCGACGTCATGTTAGGGGAATGCTCCTGCGCACGTAATCGGTATGGCGCAGGCTAAGATCGAACCGGTTGGGATGCTGCGAGCGTGTCGCTGCGCGCAAAGCGTCCGAGACTAAACCAGCGACTGAGCTTGGAGATGCCAATCAGGGGGCTTTCGTGGACCGGAGTTCGATTCTCCGCGCCTCCACCATAAGTAACAGGCAGGTAGATATTCGTATCTACCTGTCTTTTTATTTCTAGTCCGTACCGCGGAGAATCGAACTCTGTGCAGGGCGCGGGCGTTAAGCAAACGCGAAGCGTTTGTAGCCCGCGGGCGAGGGCGGCGGCAGCCGGCCGAAGCCGGTGCAGCAAATACGCGGATTCTTCGCGCAAAGCTTCAGCCCAATATAGATGCGATGTTTATCGAATTTCAGCTGGCCTCGTCCAGCATCAACGGATCCCCCGTACCGCGGAGAATCGAACTCTATGCAGGGCGCGGGCGTAAAGAAAACGCCTCAGTGACGCAGAGTGGGACGCGTTTTCCCAATGACTGCCCAGGCGGAAACCGCATCCCGGAATCTAAGCTCGGAATGGGATACATTTTCCGGATGACGCCTCAAGTGGAAGCTGCGACCCGGAATCGAGCCGTAGAGTGGGACATGCTTTCCCCATGGCAACCCAGGCGGAAAGCGCATCCCGGAATCGCCCCTCAGAACGGGACGTGCTTTCCGCCAGCCGCCCCCTCAACTCCAAAACCCATGCGCCCTCCATTCCAAAACTGGGTAGAAGAAAGCCAAAACGCAATCGCAGGAGGTCAATATGACTGCAGAAGATAAGGCAAAGAACGCCGGCAAGGTCGCGCTCGTCTTGGAGGGTGGCAGTTTTCGTGGGCAGTTTACCGCCGGCGTGCTCGACGTTCTCATGGAGGCCGGTGTCGAAATTCCGGCGGTATATGGCGTATCGGCCGGCGCCCTCAACGGCGTGAACTACAAGTCGCACCAGATCGGCCGTGCCAACCGCATCAACCTGGCTTTCTGCAACGACAACCGCTTCATGGGTGCCGCATCGTTTGCGTCCACGGGCTCCATTGTGGGTTACGACTTTATCTTCAACGATGTCCAGGACCGCCTGGATCCCTTTGACAACGAGACGTTCGACGCGAGCTCCATCGAGATGTACGCCGTCGCGACGGACATGCTCTTTGGAACCGCCGCGTACCTGCCGGTCAAAAGCGCCGTACTTGACCTCGACGCCGTGCGCGCCTCTACCTCGCTGCCGCTGGTTACGCCGCCGGTCGAGATTGACGGGCACAAATACGTCGACGGCGGCGTAGCCGATTCGGTCCCCATCGAGCACGTGCTGGAGGAGGCGGGCTTCGATCGCGCGGTTGTTATTGTCACGCAGGACCGCTCATACGAGAAAAAGCCCTACGAGTTTATGCCCGCCGCGCGCGCCCGCTATGTCGACTACCCCTACCTGCTCGAGGCTATCGAGACGCGCCACGACCGCTATAACCTCCAGCGCATGCACCTGTGGAAGTATGAGCGCGAGGGCCGCGCGCTGGTCATCGCTCCGCAAAAGCCGGTCGAGGTCGGCCATGTCGAGCATGATCCGGCCAAGCTTCTCGACCTGTATATCCAGGGCCGCCAGGAGGCAAAGCGCCTACTGAGTGATATCGAGGCATTTGTCGAGCGCTAGTGTCGCGACGTCATGACCCATGGACGACATGTGCAGAAACTCTGGTCGGAGCCAAAATACCTGTTGACTCGTACGGTGAGCGGGGTAATATGGACGGGTTACTTGCAGAGCCCCGTGAATCTCTGTAACAACACGTACTGTACATGGAGGAGTCTAAGTGATTTCGAAATCGACTCACTACGCCAAGCAGGGCGAGGTCCAGCGCAACTGGGTTCTCGTCGACGCCGATGGTGCTGTCCTGGGCCGTCTTGCCACCCAGATCGCAATGATCCTGCGCGGTAAGAACAAGCCCCAGTTCACGCCCAACAGCGACTGCGGCGACTTCGTTGTCGTCATCAACGCCGATAAGGTCCAGCTTACCGGTAACAAGGCCGACACGAAGACCTATTATCGCCACAGCGGCTACAACGGCGGCCTCAAGGCTGAGAGCTTCCGCCAGGCTATGGAGAAGCACCCGGAGAAGGTTATCGAGCGCGCCGTTCGCGGTATGCTGCCCAAGACCACCCTCGGCCGTGCCCAGATGACCAAGCTTAAGGTCTACGCTGGTGCCGAGCATCCGCATGCTGCCCAGAACCCCACGAAGATTGAGCTGGAGGCTTAAAGATGGCTGAGAACACCGTTGTCTACCAGGGTACCGGCCGTCGTAAGAACGCCGTCGCCCGCGTCCGTCTCGTCCCCGGCACCGGCAAGGTGACCATCAACAAGCGTGACGCCGAGCAGTATTTCGGCCGTCATCAGCTCGTTGAGAACGCCCTTGCTCCCTTCAAGGTGACCGACACCGCCGGTCAGTTCGACGTTATCGCTCTGTGCGATGGCGGCGGCATCTCCGGTCAGTCCGGCGCTCTGCGCCTGGGCATCGCCCGCGCTCTTCTGAACGCTGGCGACTACCGTGCTGACCTCAAGAAGGCCGGTTTCCTTACGCGCGATGCTCGCGTGGTCGAGCGCAAGAAGTACGGCCTCAAGAAGGCCCGCCGCGCTCCCCAGTTCTCCAAGCGCTAAGGTTTTATCTCCTTACGAGATACAATGTACAAGCGGGGCCTGCCGATTCCTCGGCGGGTCCCGCTTTTCTTTTTCGACTAGGGTAGGCGGTTGCATATCGCCTGCTAGGGAAGGAGCGATCCTATGCCCCAGAACATCTTCGGTACCGACGGCGTCCGTGGCGTCGCCAATGCCGACCTCTCGTGCGACCTCGCGTTTCGCCTGGGCCGCGCGGCGACCAAGTTCCTTGGTCCGGATATCTGCGTCGGCCGCGACACGCGTCTTTCGGGCACCATGCTCGAGAGCGCTCTGACCGCCGGCATCATGGCCGAGGGCGGCCGTCCGCACTGCTGCGGCGTCATCCCCACGCCTGCCGTGGCGCTGCTCACCGTCCAGAACGAGCTCGACGGCGGCATCGTCATCTCTGCTTCGCATAATCCGCCGGAGTTCAACGGCATCAAATTCTTTAGCCGCAAGGGTATGAAGCTTCCCGATGCGGTCGAGGAGGAGATCAGCGCCTGGGTCATGTCCGAGGAAGCCATGGCTGCCGACACGCTGCCGACTGGCGCCGGCGTGGGCCACATTATTAAGATGAAGGACGCTCGCAAGGCATACGTCGACCACGCCATCGATACGCTTGATGGCCTGAGGCTTGATGGCCTGGTCGTTGCCGTTGACTGCGGTCACGGTGCTTCCTGCCAGACTACGCCCGCCGCGCTGCAGCGCCTGGGTGCCACGGTCCATGCCATCAACACCGATTACTGTGGCACCGACATTAACGTTGAGTGCGGCTCCACCCATCTTGAGCCCCTGCGCGAGCTCGTGCTGCGCACCCATGCTGACATCGGTCTGGCCCACGACGGCGACGCCGATCGCGTGCTGTTCGTGGACGGCGAGGGCAATGAGATCGACGGTGACTACATCCTGGCTATCTGCGGTTCTGACCTCGCCGCCCGCGGGAAGCTCGCCAACTCCGAGATTGTCTCGACCGTCATGTGCAACCTTGGCTTCTCCATCGCTATGAAGGAGCAGGGCTTCGAAATGGTTCAGACCGCCGTGGGCGATCGCTACGTTCTGGAGCGTATGCTCGCGGATGGCGCCGTCATCGGCGGCGAGCAGTCCGGCCACATCATCTTCCTGGAGCACAACACCACCGGTGACGGTCTGGTGACGGCTCTGCAGCTGCTGGCCGTGCTCAAGCGCACCGGTCGTACCCTCACCGATCTTGCCGGCATCATGAAGAAGTACCCGCAGGTACTCGTCAACGTGCATTCCGACAACAAGGCTGGTCTGGACGATTGCCAGCCCATCTGGGATGCCGTCGCTGCTGCCGAGAAGGAACTTGACGGCCGTGGTCGCATTCTGGTGCGTCCGAGCGGTACCGAGCCGCTGGTCCGCGTGATGGCCGAGGCCGAGACGCACGAGCTGACCCAGCGCGTTGTCGACGACATCGTCGAGGTTGTCAAGCGCGAACTTCCCTAATGGTCAAAAACGAGTGCCAAGTGGTAAACTGTTAAAGCTATTTTGGTCGATTGGTATGTCCGAGGGGGAGCATGTTCACTAAAGTCCTAAGGTCTTTTGGTATGCGTGGTCGAGTCCTTACGCTGGATGCTCCCATCTCGGGCGACGTCATTCCGCTTTCCGAGGTCAATGACCAGACATTTGCCACCGGGCTTTTGGGCCAGGGGGTGGCGATTCAGCCTACCGGCACGCGTGTGATTGCGCCGGCTGATGCCAAGGTCGAGGCCATTTTTCCCACGGGACACGCTGTTGCGCTTAACACGGTCGATGGCTTGGACGTGCTCATCCACGTTGGTTTGGACACTGTTCAGCTTGAGGGCAAGCACTTTACCGTACATGCGCAAGTGGGCGACATCGTCCATAAGGGCGATGTGCTCATTGAGTTCGATCGCGAGGCAATTGCTGCCGAGGGCTACGATGTGACGGTTCCCATCTTGGTGTGCAACTCTGTTGAGTTCTCGAGCATCAAGGGCTCCGTTGGCGTGCATGTCGAAGAGATGGACCAGCTCATCGTTGCTCGCGAGCGCTAGCAAGTGCACGTGGCCATTAGCCTACAATTCAAACACGTTTACGGAGGGCGCCCTTGAAAGAGGACGCCCTCCGTGGCAAGATGGGATTTGTCCGAAGCTAAAAGGCTTCGGGTCACCGTGGACGGGCAGGGGCCTCGACGCGGCTAGACACGAGACACATACATTACGCGACCTCGCCCTGGTGGCCGCACACGTTGGTTGCGGCCGACGCGGGCCGCGGGCAAGTGCTTGTAAGGGGAGCCTTGCCTCTCTTGTACGAGAAAGGACGCGTAATGAAGATCATTAAAGCTAAAGACTACGAGGATATGAGCCGCAAGGCCGCCAATATCATCTCGGCGCAGGTTATCCTCAAGCCCGATTGCGTGCTGGGTCTTGCCACCGGCTCCACCCCGATCGGTGCCTACAAGCAGCTCGCTGCTTGGTACGAGAAGGGCGACGTCGACTTTGCCGAGGTCAGCACTTACAACCTGGACGAGTATCGCGGCCTTTCGCACGACGATCCCCAGAGCTATCACTACTTCATGCGTGAGAACTTCTTCGATCACATCAACATCGACCTGAACAACACGCATGTGCCCGACGGTTCCAACCCCGACGCCGCCGCTGCCTGCTCTGAGTACGACAAGATCGTCGCCGCCGCCGGTTACCCGGATCTGCAGCTGCTCGGCATTGGCAACAACGGCCACATTGGTTTCAACGAGCCCGATGACCACTTCTCCAAGGGCACGCACTGCGTCGACCTCACCGAGAGCACCATTCAGGCCAACAGCCGCCTGTTCGACAGCATCGACGATGTTCCCCGTCAGGCCTACACCATGGGTACCCAGACCATCATGTATGCCCGCATGATCCTAGTCGTCGCCAACGGCGAGGCCAAGGCTCAGGCCGTGCATGACATGTGCTATGGTCCGGTTACGCCCGCGTGCCCGGCTTCGATCCTGCAGCTGCACACCAACTGCGTTGTCGTTGCCGACGAGGCCGCCCTTTCGCTCTGCGAGTAGCGCGAATCCTGCATCTCGACATAGCCTTGCCTAAGGCCTCCGCTTTGCGGGGGCCTTTTTGTTATCCCTCTCCGCCCGCTTGACCAAAATCGGCTTATAGGACAAAATGTGTGTCTACTTTAGGGGCGTCGGCGC